>DAOUTP010000125.1 GCA_030626645.1 Candidatus Cloacimonadota bacterium | reverse complement strand
GGTATCTTATACTTGGAAAATGAAACCAGATTTCTTTTTGTAACACCTAAATCATTATACAGATCTTCTTTAAAAGAGAGTTCATCAACTAAATTGTAATTGAGTGCATTTTGCTGATTTATAAATAATTCTTCTCTTTTCTCATAAATTTTAGTTATCTCAGAAATATCAATTTCACGATTTTCTGCTATTTTTGTAAGAACTGAATTATAGACATTTGAGAATAATCTATCCAGATTCTTTCGAACCGGCTCGGATAATTCATTTCGTGTAAATGTTTCTCCAGCTCCTTTGTATTTCCCTGCGTGGATTACAGTGAACTCTATGCCGATCTTATCTAACATCTCTTTGTAAAAGAGTATTTCACCGCCAACTCCGGTTAACAGTATTCCTGCTGATGCAGAAGGATTGAGGTAGATTTTGTTAGCAACAGTTGAGAGGACATAATCTTTATCTATGCTCAAATCGAGATAAGCATGGATTTCCTTTCCGGTGCTTTTAAAATTCTCTAAAGCACTCATTATCTCATTCAGGTTTGCATAACCGCAGGCAATGAATTTAGGTTCAAGAAGAATTCCTTTGATCTTTTCATCTTGAGCAGCTTTGTTTATTTTGTGTACGATTTCATGAACTGAAGGTGTTTCTGCAGAGAGCATACCTGCAAAAGGGCTGTCTTCAAATTCATTGTAATCAATTATTCTTCCGCTGATATCCATTCTTAACCAAGATCCTTGAGCGATCTTTTCCGGCATAGGTTTCTGTAATCCTTTTCCTATACTTCCGAATGTAACAAACATTGTGAATATCATGATGATGATAATGACAACTGATGCTAAACATCCAAGTGAAAACCATTTTGATTTCATAATTAACTCCTTCTAATTTAGTTCTAATTCTTTTAATTTCCGTGATAGATTGCTTACTTGCAGATCTAATGCATTTGCAGTTCTAGAGATATTTCCATCATTCATTTTTAATTGAATTGAAAGATATCTGGTCTCAAATTCCTTTCTTTTTTCCTTGAGTGATAAAGTTTCATTCCAAAAATTAGAATCCGGTTGTTTGGCAATTCCAAGATTTTTGATATCTTCCGGTTTGATTATGATTTTTGGAATGAGAATGTACAATCTTTCAATAAAGTTTCTCAATTCTCTGATATTACCCTTGAATTCCCAGGATCTCAATTCTGAAATAGTTTCAGGAAGAAATTGTTTATGCGGCAGCTTCAGTTCATTTGAAAATTGATTAGAAAAATATTCAACTAATAATGGAATATCTTCAGGGTGCTGACGTAGGGGAGGAGCAGTAATTGGAATAACATTTAACCGATAATAGAGATCTTCTCTGAATTCTCCTTTTTGTACGAGTTCTTCAAGGTTTTTATGGGTTGCAGCAATAAGTCTGATATCGATTTTTTGAGTTTTATTACTTCCGACCCGCTCGAATTCACCTTCCTGTATCACCCGTAGTATTTTAGATTGCGCTTTCAGGCTCATATCACCGATCTCATCGAGGAAAAGCGTTCCACTATGTGCTTGCTCTATCTTTCCGCTTTTGTTACCCACAGCACCGGTAAATGCTCCCTTATCATAACCAAATAATTCGCTTTCTATAAGTTCTGTTGGAATTGCTGCTGAATTAAATTTAGCAAAAGGTTTGTCCTTCCTATAGCTTCTGTGATGAATTGCGTAGGCAACCAATTCTTTACCAGTTCCGCTTTCTCCTCGAATAAGTACTTTTGAGTCACTTGCAGCGATACGGTCGATAAGTGATTGAAGTTCTTTTATTGGTTCACTATTTCCAATAATTTTGTATTTTTCATTCTCATTGGTTTTTAATCTACTATAATCTTTTGACATATTATGGAATTCAAAAGCTTTCTTTAGGATGATCTTGACTTTAGTTAAACTAAGCGGTTTTTCAAGAAAGTCATAAGCTCCGTATTTTATTGATTGAACAGCCTCTTTAATACCACTATGACCTGAAATCATGATCACAATAGTATCTTTGCGGATCTTCTTTATATCTCTAAGAAGATCTATGCCGTTTGCTCCGTCAAGTCGAACATCAAGTAGAATAATATCCGGTATCATGTTCTCGAACTTATTCATTCCTGTTTTATGTTCGAGAGCAAAATCGCATTCATAGCCTTCGTCTTCTAAAATATTTTTTAATGTAAGGCAGATATTCATTTCATCGTCAATAATAAGTACTTTCATCTATTTCTCCTGATTCAATATAGAAATGTTCGGAATCGTTATTTCAAAACAACTACCTTCATTTTCTTTGCTGGTTACATTTATATTTGAGTTATTTACATCAACTAATTTTTTTACTAACGCAAGCCCAAGCCCTGTTCCCTTTTTCTTTTTTGTAAAATAAGGTTCAAATATTTTATTGATATCCGTATCATTGATTCCCTTTCCAAAATCAGAAATACTGATTATCGTATTTGTGTCTGTTTTTGATATTTCAATTATTATGGAACCTTCTTTCTCATAAGCATCAATAGCGTTTTGAACAAGGTTAGTTATTATCTGGTAGAAATGTGTTCTATCAAAACGTATTACACAATTCTCACCAGATACTTTTACTTCAAAATTATATTGATAGGAATTAAGAATATCATCGATCATTGTTTTGGGGTTAAACTCAGAGAACTCAGGATTTGTGTTCTTGGCGAAATTGGAAAAAGAACTAACTAGCAGTTTAAGATTGTTGATCTCTTGATTAATTATGCTAACCGATTCCGGAAAAACTTCATAGAATTTTTCTATATCAAGTTCATATTTTTCTTCTAATCTTTGAATTGAAAGTTGAATAGGAGTAAGCGGATTTTTTATTTCATGAGCTAAAATACGTGAGAGTTCTTTCCACATTGTATCTTTTTCGGCTTGCAGCAATTTCTTTTGGGTGCTATCCAATTCGCGTGACATACTATTAAAAGAATGCTTTAGTTCACGAATTTCCCTGATACCAGTTTCCGGTAGATAAACAGAAAAGTCACCACTCCGGATCTTCCCTGTAGCTTTTTGTAATTCATTTAGAGGTTTAGTTATTTTGTATAACAGTAAAATAAAAATAACTATAGAGATTATCATTAATAGTAATAAATACACCATCGAATGTATTTGTGCTTCCTGCTTCATCATTTCCGCCGCAGCAAGATTTTGTCGGAAATTATTCAGCAATTCACGTGCTTTGATGCTGTCTTGTTTTGAATTAAAAGTTAACTCAGACATAGATGTGTCAAATTTCATTTCGGTAAATAACCTATTCGATTGTTGATATTTTTTTACAAAGAAATTATTAATAATAAATAAACTTGATAAATATAACAAAAGAAACAGAAGTATAACACTTGATCTTAATCCAGGATTAATTTTCATATTGCTCACTTGCCAATTTTGCAGTAAGTTTAGGCTCATTATACTTCCATAGCATCATTAGATCAAACTCCCTATTCAAGGCTTCTAAGCTTATTTTAGGAAGATACGCACGCATATTGAGAGTGCAATCTTGAATGCTCTCATCCTCGAAACTGTATTCAATGTTAGATATAATATATTTCAACTCTTCATAAGAATTAGTTGAAGAAGTAATGCCCTGATCTTCCAACTCAATACTAAATAATTGAGAAAGAGGATCAAATGTAATACAATGTCTGAATTCTTCTTCATGGATTAGCAGACCATTAAGTTCGATTTTAATATCAAAGTGAATATCGATGCTCTGACCGGATTTAAAGATCTCTTCAAAATCGTTATCAAATGCATTTTCCAGCTTACATTCAAAGAACATCCTGTCTTCCAGAAAAGAGATCGTATAATTAGAAAAACTAGCTTCATTACCCTGGTAAGAAGATAGAAGTAACATTGAAAATGCTGCTAATCCGCTAATGATCTTTCCGGCAATAATCTGGAACATCAATCTCCTCCCTATAAAAAAAGAGTCTCTAACAAAAATTTGTTAGAGACCCGTCATTATTTGTCAATAATTAAAATCCAAACCACGGTCCGATCGATACAGTATATCCATCATAAGAAGTTTCCGGTGAGTTATCTATCTCATAGTTGTCTTCACAAGATATTGCATCCCATCCGCTTGTAAAGGAATGGGAAAGCATATAACCACCTTCTGCGCGAATACTGAGCCAATCAAGAATCTTGTACATTACTGTAGCTTTGGGTTGGAACATAATGTAATTCTTCTCTATCTCAACAGCATTATTTAAAGAAGAATCCATATCTTCATTCAAAGAATCCCAATCATAAGATCCGTCAGTTTGGGAAATTTGAAGATTATGTCCACCCCAACCGAGCATGAATCCAAGAGATGTTACCAGATTTTTTGTAATTGCTACACGCTTATCCAGAGTAACACCACCAAAAGCATTAGAATATAACATTCTTCTTGTAACAGATTCCCCTTCATCAGTGGTATGACCTTTTTTCTTGTCTATTGTATATCCTGCGCCCATTCCACCAAGGAACCAGCCTTTTCCAACGTTGCCATTACCACCGCCGCCATGCATGAGGATACCTTTTTCATCCAAACCGTTGAAACCATATTCATCAAGAATATAATTAATATCTTCAAATTCGTCTGCAGCTACATACCATACGGGAATCCAGCCACCACCACCATCTCCGACAGATAATTTCTTCTTCTTTTTAAATCCGTCTTTCGTCATTGTTATATCAGAACCTTTTGGTATAAGAGTAGCGAGTGTTAGATCGGCAATTAGGACTTCTTCATCTCTGAAAATTTTGACTTTTACTTCATCGCCAATGTTTTTGCTTCTAATAAGCTTAACTAGAATACTTTCGAATCTGGCTTTCTTGCCATCGAATTCCATAATGATATCACCTTTTGCTATTCCAGCTCTTTGCGCAGGACCATCTTTAGTAACACCTGTTACATAAACGCCATAACAATAGGGATAATGCATTTTGTATGCATCTTCAAAATCAATATCAGATAAGAATACACCCATTTTTGGTGAATCTTCTGATGTCTTGGTGATAAGAAATTTGATGTTAACATCATCTAATGCTTGCTCAACCTCTTCCATTGCAGCATCAATTTCCAATTGAACTTCCTCACTTACTTCTTCGGCTGTTTGCTCTTGTGCATATAACACAACAGAACCAAGAAGTATCAATACCATTCCAACTAATAAGATCTTTTTCATAATAACCTCCATTTTTTTAATTTGTTTTACTTTTAGATCTTGTTATAACTTCAATTTTCTTTTCATTCCATTTAATTACTAAATTTTTCATTTTACCCTCCAATTAGCTTCTGATAGATGCAACTGTCGTACCACTAATGAGAAACTAGGCTTAACAGTATGAAATATAAAGTGTTAGCAAATATTGAGTAAGTTTAAATGGAATTTAAAATGATATATTTGATAAAAACAAGAGATTAACTTTATCAAAATGATAAAAAATGTGCAATAATAATAATATGTTTCAAATAATTAATAAAAGTAAATTAATATCTAAAACTGATGTCTTTGCTTCCACAACTGCCGGATGTAGTTCCTTTCGAAGCAATCTCTGTTGAGTGAAGCAAGAAGATGAAGGAAAGAAGAGATTGCCATGTTGTTATACTCTTCACAATGATAAGATATTACGGACCTTTGATCACGATCTTTCTTCCGCATTTATTACAAATAAAATAAGATTTATTGAAAGCGGGGGATAGCTGTTTAGGGCTTCCACAACGACAACTAAAAGATTCCCAACCTTTACCGGTTCTGTTATAAACAAATGAATCTTTATTTGATTGTTCATCATTCCGGATGTTATCGTTTTTCTCGTTTCCTGCAATCATACCAGACATCACTGCTAATTCAGCGATTGG
>DAOUTP010000272.1 GCA_030626645.1 Candidatus Cloacimonadota bacterium | reverse complement strand
GTCATTTTGCACAATTAGAAAAGAAGTTTGGAAGATTTTTAGTTTTTGATATTCACTCCTACAATCATCATAGAAATGGTCGGGATGCAGATTTTGATGATCCTGAATTGAATCCAGAAATTATCATTGGAACCAATAATATGCCTAAAAAGTGGTTTCCTTTAGTAGATAAGATCCAAAACAAACTTACAACTTTCGATTATTTTGGAAGATCTTTGGATGCCAGAATAAATGTGAAATTCCCCGGTGGACATTTCTCCCGTTGGATCCATACTAATTTCCCCGATTCGGTCTGCTGCGTTGCCATCGAGTTTAAGAAGATCTGGATGGATGAATGGACAGGTGAGATCTACGAAGATAAGCTGAATAAATTGATAAAGGCTTTAAACTCCACACATAGTTTAATCGAATCGGAATTAAAGAAATATTAAAAATACTTGCACAAAATTAAACTTCAATTCACATCGCATCTGTAGATCTTAATAATAAATTTGAGCGGATTTAGCTCAGTTGGTAGAGCATCAGCTTCCCAAGCTGAAGGTCGCGGGTTCGAGACCCGTAATCCGCTCCATTATTGATTTATTTTGAAACGTCTTTCTGAGATACTCACCTTGCATATCTCATGAAGAATCTCGTTTCATTGCTCATCCAGTAAACGGTTAATTCAGGGAATTGCCCCTGCAATAAGGATCATGACTCGTCATACAGCTCCCGCTGTGTGTCGGAAAAGTGCATAGCTCCTGCTATAGTTTATTAATGCCAGCCGGAGCTGATGAATGAACGTTGCATAGCCGGAGCTATGCAACGAGAAAGCTTCACATCTCGTCATACAGCTCCCGCTGTGTGACGATGAAAGGAATGAAATATGTTAAACTCGAATTTATTTTATAGAAAAGTGCAGACAATTATTGGGAATATAGTACTAATTTCCGATGGAGATTCACTAATTGAGATCAGGTTTGGTAATGATGAAAATATGACAAATTCTGATAACCCTATTCTAGTTGAAACAGAGAAACAGCTCAAACAATATTTTGCCGGAGAAAGAGAAACATTTGATATTCCACTTAATCCAATCGGAACGGATTTTCAATTATCTGTTTGGAATGAATTAAAAAAAATTCCTTATGGAGAAACGATCTCATATCAGGAATTAGCAGAAAAAATAGGTGATAAGAAAAAAGCGCGAGCTGTTGGAAATGCTAATGGTAAAAATCCGATCCCGATAATAATTCCCTGCCATCGTGTAATTCGTAAAAATGGTGATCTTGGTGGTTTTGGTGGTGGAATTAAGATCAAAAGAAAATTGCTTGAACTGGAGAAAGCATAGCTCATCAGACTTCGCTGAAGCTACGCCGAACAAGCAGATTCACACAGATATGCACGGATTAGAAAAAATATTTAGTAGCTCTGTCATTCCCGTAGAAACGGGAATCTATGTTTTCGACTCGTAAGACACGACAAATTGAAATGTTAGTGTAATCCTCGTTACACAGCTCCCGCTGTGTAATGAAATAGTAGAATCTCTCAGAAAACCAGTTCTCTTACGTATTCTCTCCAGCATACCTCGCCTACGCTAGGAGAGGGACTGAGGGTGAGGTGGAAAAAATCCTCGTTACATAGCTCCCGCTGTGTAATGAAAAACTTTATAATTTTACTTTTTCGATCCAGTAATCTGCTACAAGCTGAAATTCATTTTTAAGTTGTTTCCCCAACTTGCCAGCTTCTGAATAAGTGAAAAATCCGGCGATTCTGAGTCTGTGAAATAATTCCCCATCTTTGTATCTTTTTGTCATAGTGGTTTTAAAACCATTTCTTGATAGAACATCCTGTGTTTCTTCCACTATATATTTATCTGTGCTGGCAACAAGTTGTAGTTGATAATCTTCTTTTTCTACAACAACAGGACTTTTAATTTCTACCGGCTCTTCTGCTTTAACTACTTCAACTACTACAGGTTCGGGTTTTTGCACAACAACTTCCGCTTTTTTAACTTCATTTTTCCCACAGCTTACCAAAATGATAAGAATACCTAAAAGAATGCAATACTTCATTTTTTTCAAGATAACCTCCTGAGAGCATTTGTTAACTCTATTTTATTTAATTAAATTAAAAGTCAATCTATTATTATTTTTTAAATTGATTAACTTAAAAATTATTTTCGTTATTCAATTTCTTCTTTTAATAAAAACTGAGATTCTTCGTAAGATTACCCAAGTAGAATTCCTCAGAAAGACAGTTTTCTTATATATTCTCTCCGGCATCCCTCGCCTACGTTAGGAGAGGGACTGAGGGTGAGGTGGTAAAAATCCTCGTTACACAGCTCCCGCTGTGTAATGAAATATTTAGTATTAACTTCGAGTCGTTGTTATAATTCCTTACGACTCGATAAAAAATAGATTCTTCGTAAGATTACCCAAGTAGAATCTCTCAGAAAGACAGTTTCTTATATATTTTCTCCGACATCCCTCGCCTACGCTAGGAGAGGGACTGAGGGTGAGGTGGTAAAATAAAAAAAGCCTTCTAAAGTATTCAAACTTAGAAGGCTTTCTATTTATATTTCTTAGCGCCTTTGCGTCCTTAGCGGTAAAAAACTTACTTTATCATTCCCAGTACTTTATTAGCATTTTCGATAAATGCATGAAGTTCCTTTCCGGTAAATCTTTTCTGTTCCAACATTGCAAGAT
>DAOUTP010000131.1 GCA_030626645.1 Candidatus Cloacimonadota bacterium | reverse complement strand
TGTAAATTGTACCATTATTGGAAGGAATGAATGCATCTATTCCTGAGCTTGAAAAATCTGAGATCAACGGATAATTCAGACTGCGGCTGCCAAACGAGATATCATAATTTCTATTTAATTCAAAATCATTGAAATTAACGTTATCCCACACACAAAATCTATTACGGGACATTGTTCCAAGTATTTCTTTCTCGTCATCATCATCTATGTTCAAAGCGATAATTCCCGAAGCAATAAAGGATGAATCGGGATCAGTAAGTTCATTGCTTGGTTTGAACACATCACCGTTTTTATTGAACACGGCAAAAGTATTTTCTCCACCGATCAATATTTCAAGAAAGCCGTTATTATCAATATCACTGATCGATGGAACTGCAAAAGAATTAAGCGGGATCTCTTGTGGAAAACCTGTTCGGTTATTTCCGGCAGTATCAAAAACATAAAGAGTTGAATCTGATGCTGTTATAATGAAATCATCGGAATTATCAAGATCGATATCTACAAGCAAAGCGGATAATATATTTGGATAAGGCACTTCAATATCTAATTGGAATTCATCACGATCGTAGCCGGGAAGAGTTATTTGATGTGCTTTCCAAGTGTCATCAATAAAGAATAACGTGCTATCTTTATATATCAAATTGGAAGCAATATGCGGAAAGTCCAGGGTTTCGATTATATCATAATCGTTATTTAGGAAAATGATCTCACTCTCATTAGAATTATTATCATGCAATGGAACAAAAACTCTGTTTTCGCTGTTTTCATCAGGATTTACAACCGGAGATGCTGCCCAGCTTCGCTCTTGTAATAATAGAATCCGTTCTTGATAATTTTCCAAATGGTTATTAATTTGGAATAGATAAACGGTACTACTATTAGAAGATCTAGTTGGAACGAAAATACTATTTGTTTGTTCATCAAATGCAAAATAATTACAAACTTGAGAATTGATTGAAAGGAAAATAGGAAAATCAGGATAGAATTCATCATCTTTCCATAAACACATCTTCCCATTTGGCATCAGGTAGAACATTTCATTTTCACTGTCGCCATCAAAATCTATTGTTGCAGCAGGATAGGGATTCTCGCCAATAAAAAATGCATTAAGCGACCACTCATATTCCACTGAAAAGGTCATGACCGAATCTGAGTTGCTTATATCATATATTTCAAGTGGAATTCCGCCATAATAACTTTCTGCAGTTGGAGTAGAAAAAATATCATTGTGATAATTTTTCCCAAAATATGTGTTATTTACTTCTCTGTATGAATCATCTTTTGAACCATAGAAACTGCTGTATCCGTGAAGTGTAGAATCAAGTTGTTGTAACCCATCTGCTTCTTCCAGATCAACTCCTTTATGGGAAGCATCACCGTTTACAGAATGAACTTCGAAATCGGGAGTAAAATTTTCGTTAATAATATTTTCATCAATATGCCAGATCAGAATTCCTGAGCCGTCATTTTCTGGAGCTGCACCAAAACCGTAACCGGGGAGATAGAAATCCCATTCACAACCGGCGTAGGAATTATCCATAAAACTGAATTTTGGCTGTCCGGCATAGGCGTGTCCAACAGGATAAACGTTTTGATCCGCTATAGTCTCAAAAGTATATGTAGAAAGAGTGTCTCCGTCAGCATTTATGAAATAGCTTCCATCAGGATTTTGCTGCCTGTTCTCAATTAAGAAGTATTCACTTTCTGAAATATTGATCTTATAAAGTTTAGGTGTTACCTCATCTTCTGCCATTGGGAAAACAAGTGATAGGTTCTCGAAAGAAGAGTTAACTTCTACAATGTTATCATCTTCCCAGCCAAGATAGTAGCGCGACCAGGCACAAGGCAGTGGTGGAACAAAGCCATTTGCGTTCCAGACCCCGGTTCCCATAACACCAAAGCCACCAATCCCATAAGAACTACCGTTGTCGGAATTGTTATCAAAAAGTGTAGGTAATCCTATCTGATGCCCGAACTGATGAACAATAACACCAAAAATCCCATAGATCGGATCAACATCGGGTACAGAATCCGGCTGCCATTCTGTTTCAGGTATAATTACAAATTCTTTAAGAAATAATCCGTCATTTGTTTCAATGCCGGGGAAATCATCATTTTCCGGATCTAATCCTGCTTGTAGAGAGCGGCGCGAAAGAAATGTACTGTTAATTTCATCTTCGTTTGTTCCATTTACATCGGCTTCTTCTCCAGCTCCGGCATGAATGAGGATAATAGCATCATAATCATTAAAATCTATTTGGTCATCAATAAGTTGTACAGTTTCCTGAGTGAATTCGCAAATACGCTCGATCTGGAGATCATTATCTCCGTAATATGCCATTGGTTGAGGAAGGGTAATAATGTCATCCCAAACGGTATAATTATCTTCTGTGAGTACATAATTTCCATGTGAAGCATCAGCATAAAAGGAAGCCAAGTGGAAAAAAAGACGTTCAAAATATTCTTTGTTATGAGCAAGTGAATCAGGATAATCGGGGACAAGATCGAAAGAAACATCACTGAATTCTACCATTAAAGCTAAAATATTCTGGGGAAGTTCATCTCTGAATGCTAAGTTATTTCTACCGTATTTTTCTGAAGGATAGACTTTATAATTATTGTTATCTATTTTCCCCGGTACTGATGGCATTGCAAAGAGAAATGGACCGATAAAACATACAGCAAGAATTATTAGAATCAATATTTTCATTTTTCCATCCCGTTCTTATACTACACAAACACCCTCTTATCGGTTAAGACAAGAGGGTTGCGAATTGTTTTTATTTAACTACTTATACGATAATTAACTTTATATTTTTCCAGTTAAAATATCTTTTTCATTACATTTACACATATTCACAAAATCGTACTTAGGAGCCCATGTATTAGCCTTGGAACTACGAGCACGTATAAGCTTAACCTTTTTTATTTCCTGGTTGCACTTTGGGCAGATTGTTTTTCCTTCAGTACTAATTTCGTGAGCAAGTTTTGCAGAAAATGATCTCGTTTTTGGCATCTTACTCTCCTTATAATTTTATTATTAAACTCTTTCAATATACTCACTAGTGCGAGTATCAATTTTAATTTTATTTCCAATCTCAATGAAGAATGGGACAGTAATATTTAATCCGGTTCCAGTTGTAGCATTTTTACCGCTGACCGATGCAGAATTACCCTTCACATTGGGTTCACAATCTGCGATTTCTTGAATTACAGTTGTTGGTAATTCAATTCCCAGAATGTTTTTATCCGGATCAAACTTCATTGCAACAGTCATATTTTCTATGAGGAATTTATCCAGATCTCCGATTACTTCTTTAGCAACTTGCATCTGTTCGTAGCTTTCAGTATCCATGAAAACATAGAAAGTTCCATCAAAATAGAGATATTCTTTCTTCTCTTTATCAACTCTTACATCTTCTAATTTTTCACTGGTTCGGAAGGTGTTATCGATTACTTTACCGGTTTCTATATTCTTAAGTTTTGTACGCACAAAAGCTGCACCCTTGCCCGGTTTTACGTGTTGGAATTCAATGATTTCATAAAGACCATTTTTAAATCTTATGATCAATCCATTTTTGATTTCCGATGTTCCTACCATACTCTCTCCCAAACCATTTTACTACTGAACACATAATTATACTAACTATATGTAATCGAGAAAGTTAAAAAAAAATATCGAGTAATTATGGCAAGAAAAATTTCTACAGGCTACCATATAGAATGAATTGGGAAGTTATATTAAGGAATTGGAGCTAAAGAATATATTAGCTCTCTCTTTATTGTTTTAAAGATATCATTAATCACAATGCTCTGGCGATTGTAAAAATATAAACTTTATTTACCTGCTTTTCCTTTAAGGCAGCAGCTATAGAATTCACTGTAGCACCGGTTGTGAACACATCATCCACCAGCAAGATATTTTTGCCTTTGATATTATATTTTGAATTTATCTTAAAAGCAAATGATACGTTTTCCCTGCGTTGTTCTTTATTCAATTTTGTTTGAGTTTCGGTAAATCTCTTCCTCTTAATTAGGTTGGGAAGGTGCTTCCAATTCATGTTTCTGGCGATCTGCCTGGTAATATATTCTGATTGATTAAATCCGCGGTAGCGTTTTTTGACCTTGTGAAGTGGTACTGGAACAACATAGTCGATATGATCAAATGGCTGGAATTTTTCAATATACTCTTGTGAAAGTTTGCCAAGGAATTTTGCGATCATCGTCATTTCGTTATATTTGAATTCATGTATTAAATTCTGAACAACAGTATTGAACATGAACACCGAGCGAGCTTTATCAAAAAGAAATTCGTTTGTTTGGCAAACCTTACATTTGTCTTCAGTTTTTGGTGAACCGCAAATTGGGCAGATAACTTTCAGAAAATCAAGTGAATTAATACAATTTAAGCAGAGAAATTGTTCATTATCTAAGAGACGTTCATCACAACTCAAACATATTTTCGGAAAGAAAAGCCCTATAAATGTTTGTAAAATATTCATCTATTAATGTTCCTCATCTGTCTCATCTTTAGTGATGTTTAGCTTCTTTGGCTTTACTGCAAATCCCAATTGAACCAAGTACGGTTCATCCGGTTCCCAGGTCATTAATGCCCAGGAATATAAAGTTCGTAACTTTCTTGAATCTTCTTTGAAAATAGCTACTTGTTTTTCAACTGCTTCACCAGAAGTTGATCTCCCACTTAAATGTGCTTTTTTGTTTATTGCTTCCGATTTTTCGAGTAATGATTCTAGTTTCATAATAAAATCCTCAGGGATAGGATTGGATTCTTTTTGCTCTTTTTGCTTGGCAAAAGTGGTTAACATTTTTCTAATTTTATTAATTTTTTCATGTCTGTTTCTGGGAAATTTTGTGTCGATTCCATAGCTATGTAAAATCTTTATATTTGTAGAATATTTATTGCTGATCAAACGTTTACAACGTAAATAATATTTAAAAGTTATTTCATCAATTTCTTTTAATTCCAAAAAAATATTGTTAGATTGATTCTTCTTTTCGTCAACTTTTTTCAGGATGCTCTGCCATCTATTTGGAGCCGACATTCCCCAATCAATTAATTCTTTTGGAAGTGACAAATGACCTGACCAATCGAGAATATAATTCTTTATGATCTTCAATCTTTCACTACGGAGTAAATAGGTGTCATTTGTAAAATAATTATCTTTGAATATCGGCATAATATCTCCTTAATACAGATATCTATTATCGTCATACAACTCATTTAATCTTTAAATACAATCATATGTCTTTTATAAGGATGAATAATTGTATGTCAAGTATAATATAAAAGAAGTGCAAATATGACTATCAGTATTTAAATAAAATACAAGATGTTAGAGAATTATTATCAGTTGATATTGCTGACTAAATATAATCAATGCATAATTTTGGAAGATCGGTTTTTATATAAAAGGAATATCTGCCTAAATACACCGTAGAAAATATATATCATCATCCAGATTATGAAGATGAAATAAGAAAATTCTATAGCTAATACTATACTGATAATTGCTAATGTAATAAAGAATTTTG
>DAOUTP010000150.1 GCA_030626645.1 Candidatus Cloacimonadota bacterium | reverse complement strand
TTTCCCAACAGGCGGCTATATTATTGGAAAACAAGGAATTAAAGATTACTTTGAAACAGGACGTGGTCGAGTAATAATGCGTGGTAAGGCTGCTATTGAGACGAAAAACAATGGCTCTGAAATGATCGTGATCACAGAAATTCCTTATATGCTCAATAAAAGTCTGCTTATCCATAAGATTGTTAGTGTTGTAAAAGATAAACGAATTGAAGGTATAAGCGATATTCGTGATGAATCAGGACGACAAGGAATGCGTCTTGTAATAATTGTGAAAAGAAATTACGAAGCAAGTTCAGTTCTGAATAAATTGTACAAGTATACACAATTGCAAGAAAGTTTTAGTGTTAATAACAGAGCTTTGGTAAACGGAATTCCAATGGTCATAAACATGAAGGATATGATCACTAATTACGTTGATTTCCGTCATGAAGTTGTTGTTCGTAGAACCAAGTTTGAACTAAGAAATGCTGAAGAACGTCTTCATCTATTAGAGGGTTATAGAATTGCATTAGATAATATTGATGAGATCATTGCAACTATCAAAGCTTCTAAGAATGCTCAGGAAGCTGGCATTAAACTGCAAGAAAAATTTAAACTTTCTGAGATCCAGGCTAAAGCTATTTTGGAAATGAGACTTCAAAAACTTACAGGACTTGAAAGAGAAAAAATTGAAAAAGAATATAAAGATATAATCAAAACTGTTGAAAAACTGAAAGGTATTCTGGAAGAAAGATCACTTCGGATGAATATCATCAAAACAGAAGTTGCTGAGATCAAGAAAAAATATGCCGACCTTAGAAGAACAACAATCCTAGAAGGCTCCGCAGATATCGAAACTGAAGATATGATTGCTGATGAAGAAATGGTTATTACAATTTCTCGCCATGGATATATCAAACGTCTTCCAATAAGAACTTATAGGAATCAGGGTAGAGGTGGAAAGGGATTATCCGGTTCAAACCTTAAAGACGAAGACTTTATAGAAAGTATCTTTGTTGCATCAACACATGCCTACATTTTATTCTTTACAGATCATGGAATCTGTCATTGGCTCAAAGTTCATAGAATTCCAAGTTTGGGAAGACTTGCCCGAGGAAAAGCTATAGTGAATCTTCTTCAGCTTGAACGAGATGAAAAGATAGAGGCATTTGTAACAGTTAGAGATTTTAATGATCCGTATTATGTTACCATGGTAACAAAAAAAGGTACTATTAAGAAATCTGAGTTAAAGTCGTTCTCAAGACCGAGAGTTAATGGTATAATTGCTATAAAATTATTGGATGACGATAAGTTGATAGAAGCGAAGATAACAGAAGGTGATAATGATATTATCTTGGCTACAAGAAATGGATATGCAAATAGATTTAATGAAACTGATGCTAGATCGATGGGTAGAAATTCACAGGGTGTACGAGGTATACGCTTGAGGGAAGATGACGAAGTTGTTGCTATGGTGGTTGTGAAACGTGAAGGAACACTCCTATCGATAAGTGAGAATGGATTCGGAAAGCGAACCGAGATTAGTGGCTACAAAGTTACAAAACGTGGTTCAAAAGGTGTTATCACACTTAAAACGACAGAGCGCAACGGAAAACTTATCTCACTTCTGGAGGTTGTTGATAACGATGATCTGATGATCGTTACCAGAGAAGGCATGATCATTCGTCAGTCTGTTAATAAAATTTCTATTATTGGCAGGAATACGCAAGGTGTGAAATTAATAGCACTCAATGATAAAGATAAAGTGTATGATATTGCACGTATCATTGCGGAAGACGAACAGGAAGAGGGTGAAGAAAATCCTGAATTATTAGATCAAACATCTGATAGTGAGTTGGTGATTGGTGCCGATATAGTTGAAGAAAAAGAACAACCTCTTGATGAAGAAGTTATTGAAGAAACAGAAGATGTTGTTGAGGATGTCGTTGAGGATGTTCCGGAGGATGTTCCGGAGGAAGTTAAAGAGGACGAAGTAATTGATGAACCAGTAAAAGAAAATGATGATGAACATGAATTGGAGATTGATTTCGGACTTGACAACTAATCCGCAGTTATAAGGCTAAACAAAAAATAAATGCAGAGACGATTATTATGAATCGTCTCTGCTAATATGTGAGGTAAAATTATGAAACGATCCATTTTCCCATTACTATTACTTGTCTTAATTTTTTCTGCCTGCACAATTAAATATGTCCCTGTTCAAACTGAAGGTATTACGGTTACCGATGATTTTGGTGTTAAGCGAACTAAGGCTTTTACTTTTGCTGCAGCAAATGAATATTGGAATAAGGAACCACAGGAATTAACCAATTATTTTACAACATTCTATATCACAATTCAGAATAGAAAGCGTGAAGAGATGCAAGCTGAAATAACTGATTTTGGTTTGATTGATCAAAACGGTAATCAACTTGATGCAATAACTCAAGATTATATTGAAAATCTGTTAGTTCCCAGACAGATCGAATATCTATTGATAAATGAAAATGAAGAAGAACTTATTGATACGGAAGAGTTTTTTAATGAGCAGAAACAGGTTATGGAACAATGGCGGACAGCTCAGAATAATCTCATAACTTATTCTTTTCATTTTGGGAAGATCTTACCCGGAGCAAAAAAATCAGGTTTTATTTTCTTTCCTAAATTGGAATCTCAAAATGCTGAATGTGAGTTGAGATATAATAATATGGGTATTAAATTCATCAGACTTGATGAGAAAAAAAAGCAAGCAAAAGAATAAATTAACTTTAAAACATAATAAAACCTTCAAGGAGATTAGGTCTTTGGAGGTTTTTTTGTTATTTCAAAGCATTGACAAATTATCAGAAAATTAAATTCTCGTATAAAATTGATATAAAGAAAAGGATATTAATATGTTAGATTTTATTAAAGATAAAAAAAGAACTCATTATGCTGAAAAATTGAACATACAAAATGTTGGTGAAAGTGTAACTCTGATGGGCTGGGTTCATCGTCGTAGAGATCTTGGTGGGCTTATTTTTATTGATATTCGTGATATTTCCGGAAAAGTTCAGATCGTATTTCACCCGGAAAACGAAGCAGTTCACGCAAAAGCCGGTAAACTGAGAAATGAATATGTGATAGCTGTAACCGGAAAGGTGGTTCTTCGTGATCAACAAAATATTAATAAAGAGATGAAAACGGGGGAGATCGAAATAGAAGCACAGGAACTACTTCTTCTTAACAACTCAGATCCTCTACCTGTTCAAATCAACGAAAATGTTCTGGCAGAAGAAGATCTTCGTCTTAAATACAGATATCTTGATCTGCGTCGTGATAAGCTTAAAAATATAATTCTGATAAGACATGAAATAGTATATGCGATCAGAGAATTTCTAGTTAAAAAAGATTTCTATGAAATTGAAACTCCAATGTTGATGAAAAGTACACCGGAAGGTGCAAGAGATTTTCTTGTTCCCAGCAGAGTGCATAATGGCAAATTCTTTGCTCTTCCGCAATCTCCACAGATCTATAAACAGCTTCTCATGATCGGTGGTTTTGATAGATATTTCCAGATTGCACGATGTTTCCGTGATGAAGATCTGCGAGCGGACAGACAACCGGAATTTACCCAGCTTGATCTTGAAATGAGTTATGTTACACAAGATGAAATTTTCCAAATTATTGAAGATCTGTTCAAATCCGTTTTCAATAAAGTAATCAATATTGATCTTCCGATTCCGTTTCCACATCTAACTTATAAGCAGTCGATGGATCGTTATGGATCTGATAAACCGGATACACGTTTTAGTATGGATTTGAACGATCTCTCTGAGATTGTGGCAAATTCAGAATTCAAGGTTTTCAATGGAGCTTTGCATAATGGTGGCAGTGTACGTTGTATAGTTGCCCCGGGATGTTCTGGTTATTCCAGAAAACAGATCGATATGCTTACCGATAGAGCAAAACATGTTGGTGGGAAAGGACTCGCTTTTGTGAAATTTCAAGATGGAGAATTCCAGTCCGGCATTACAAAGTTCCTCTCAGATGAAGAGAAGAAGCAGATTATTAAAACAACCGGAGCAGAGGAAGGAGACCTTATCCTCTTTGCTGCTGATACAAATAAAATGGTTTTCAAAGTTCTTTCTGAGATTAGGTGTCATCTTGGAAAAGAGCTTGAACTTTATGACCCAAAGCAGTTCAATTTATTGTGGATCACCGATTTTCCATTATTCGAATACAACGATGATGAAGAACGTTGGGAAACTGCACATCACATGTTCACTCTGCCAAAAGAAGAACATCTTAAATATTTTGAGTCAGGTGAATATGAAAAGATTGAAGGGCAGCTCTATGATTTAGTATGTAACGGTATGGAACTCTCATCCGGCAGTATTCGTTGTCATAGGTTAGATATTCAGAAGAAAATATTTAGTGTTCTGGGATTCTCAGAAGAAGAACTGGATGAAAAATTTGGTTTCTTCCTGAATGCACTTAGATACGGAACTCCTCCTCATGGTGGAATTGCCCCGGGAATCGATAGAATTGTTATGATAATGAGTAACGCTCAATCAATTCGTGACGTGATCGCTTTCCCAAAAACACTTCAGGCAACAGACCTAATGAGTGAATCTCCTGCAACTGTATCACAAAAGCAACTGGATGAATTGGGGATTAGAATTGTGAGAAAAGATAATAATAGTGATGACTCCAATAGTATCGGAGGAAGACATATTATTCAGGTCGATGAGTAATTTAATTGTCACCCTGAGCTTGTCGAAGGGTACTGTTCTCATTAATTTGATGGTCATATGCTTCGATAAACTCAGCATGACAGATTAATATAATTAGGTTATTAACATGAAAACCATTGCATCTATCACCTTCGGCTGTAAAGTAAATCAATACGAAACTTCCTGCATTGTAGATGAATTTGCTCAAGCAGGTTATCAAATTACTGAATTCGATAAACCTGCCGAT
>DAOUTP010000129.1 GCA_030626645.1 Candidatus Cloacimonadota bacterium | reverse complement strand
AGTATTCAATAATTCTACTGTCGCATTTTCAATAGGATCAGAATTAAAAGCATTCAAGATAACACCACTGATAGTATATTGAGAAGCCGCTTCCAATTGTATGTTCTGAATTACAATTTCATTATCAACGATTTGAATATTTGGAACCGTTTGGGATAAATATCCATAGGAACTGAACTTTACGTCATAAGTACCAGGGAACAACATGCGGTGGTAATCTCCAACATCGGGATCTGTAAAAACTTCAGAGTTATCGATATCGTGATTCAATATTTTGATCTCAGCCAGAAGAGGTTCTGCAGATGTATTTGTCACAATACCCCGAAGACCATATAAACACTCTTCCATATATAGCAGAAAAGACTGACGATTATAATTCCAATGTGCTTCCAATTCAGATTCCGGAAGTAATTTTAAATCAGAAAGTTCCAGCGTCATCTCCCTGCATCTTTGAAAATAATTCATGTAGTCCTGCCGACCTCCGCTCATTGTGAACCAGGCAAAACCATTAGTTATGCCATTATTAAATTCAGTCATGTAATCTGGTGGAGCATAGAGATGAACAGTATCTGCATAAGTGTGACATACGTCTTGCCACCACTCATCATCTGCTGAGAGTTGTGCCCATGTATCCCAGGGATAATTCAATAATTCTATTCCGCTATGAAGATTTGATGACAGTACGAAAGTCTGTTCTTCTGCTAAATTCATCATAACGGTACACTCCGGCTGCCATACATTTCCGTCGGGATGAGGACCATCTTCCGGATCAGGAAAATTCCTGTTCAGATCAATGCTGTTTGCATTATTTCTAGTTGCATCCCAAACTGTATGATTTCCACCTGCATAAGTCCCATCAGGATTTGAGAGGGGATTAATATAAATTTCGATATTATCAACTATATTAGTGATCCTATCATTTGTTCCATAATTTTCTGTAAGATAATCTATCAAACGAAGTAACATAATAAATGTAACAAGTTCGTTTCCGTGCATTTGCCCAGTATAGAAAAATTCTGGTTCATCTTCTTCAATTCCATGGTTATCGGATATCTTGGCAACAAGGATATCGCGTCCTTCTACAGATTGTCCAAGGTTGCTAACAGTACAGATATCAGGATGATCAATAGCAAATTGGTACATCAGATCAACATATGTTTCATAAGTTGGATAACTGTCCCAGGACCTCATCTTTTCCAAAGTATTTGCCATATCAGGTTTTTGTGAACTACTCTGCTGTTGCAATTCTATGTAGTTATATCCTAATTGAATGAATTCTGATAGCTCTTTCTGATTTGCATAAGCAAAAACAGTATTCCCAACAACATTATCTATTGATATAAGTCTTGAGATCTTATTAACTTCTTCTTTTGAGTTCACCTGAAATTTAAAGTATATTTCATTGCTTTTCGCAAAAAGCGGAATTAATAATAAAAGTAATGAAACAACAATACAGATCTTTTTTAACATTAAAACTCCGCTATTTTAAAAGAATTATTTTCTTCACACTGGTATAATCTCCACCATCATCTTTAACATCCCAATGAGAGAAATAAATGCCGGTCGAAACTTTCTTACCATGATTATCGGTTCCATCCCAGATCACCTGATGAATACCTGCAGGCTGATTTTCACTTACTAGAGTTTTTATTTTTTGTCCTTTGATGTTGAATAATGTTAAAACAACTTTAGATTCACCTGTTAAGCTATAACTGAATGTAGTGGTTGGATTGAACGGATTAGGATAATTACCATTAAATTTCGCAATATCTGAAACTCCAAATTCATTTGGAGAAGCAGGTACAGTATATGAAGGGAATGTGATTTCATCTATCCATCCACAATCTTGATAGGATGATACTCCCCCATCTTTATAATATTCCCATTTAAAAGTTTGAAATCCTGCTCCTACATTAAATGTCTCAAATTCCCAATTTCCATTTCCACTCCAATTATCTTGTAATACATTATTAATATAAAAACGCAGGTAATCATAACTAGCTTCAGAAGATACTTTCTGATAGAAAGATATTTCGCTATCTTCTTGAACGTAAAGTGAGATTGAAAGTGAAGATGTTTGATCATCATAAATCGTACCGGATTTTGCAGAATAATTACCAGAATAAACTGTTACATCGTCAATTACCCAATTATTATTCCCGGAAAAATTCCAACTACTGGTAAATTCTCCATCCTCAAAAGTGCCGTCTGGAATTGTATATAATTCAAAATCTAAAAAGTTATTAGCAGGAGTTACAAAATGTTGTTCAAGAATCCCTGCATGAAGTGGACTGTACACAGCAATAGAATAATCGAATTCATAAATATCTTCTATTGTATATTCACCATATTCGTTTGTTGTAACACTAGGAATCCCAAAATCCTGAATAGCAATTGTGGCGTTTGCAATAGGCTCTCCAGTGTCACCATCAGTAACTACTCCGGATAGATCTATTGTTTCGCTGGCAGGAACTAATGCAACATCGAGTAAAGTTACATCATCATTAATTAAAATATTTTCAAAAGTCTGTGAATCGTAACCGTAAGCTGAGAATGTAACATCATAAGTACCATTTGTGAGTAGACGGTAATAACTTCCAAATTCTACATTACTCATATAAGGTTCACGATACACTCCAGTATCATCTATACCCTCAATAAAGATCATTGCTTCTATTGGTTCATCAGTATCACCATCGGTAATGTGTCCTGAGAGTATAGAACCATTTACTCGATCAAGTAAGATCATTGCCGCTTCAATATTATTTTCACAAATATCTTCAACCTGGCTTGCCGGAGGTATAAACTGGGTAGCAAGTTCAACAGTATATTCAAAGATCCCATGAGTTCCATAAGCATAATCATCGGTTGTTCCAGTTGCTGGATACAATTCCCACCCTGCTTCTGGAGTATAGAATCCACCATTCTGCCCGGGAATAGATAATGCTATTTCTGTACATAATTCTGAAAGTGCAGCCTGATCTGGTGCTATTACCCCTTCTGCATAACCATAAGGGTATAAAATTAACTCACCATAGCTGTGATATGTAAGTCCAGCAAGAAAATGATGATCTGCAAACAGGTCTCGTATTGCCTGAGTTTCTGGTTCGGAAAATGCAGATGTCCCCTGATATGTCTCACTAGTCCAGTTTGTGCCGGCTCCGCCCCATTCCCAACTGTAATTTCTATTCGGGTCGACACCATCCTCAGCATAATAACCAGTTACATCGATTGAGCCATTTTCATTATTATCACAAATATTTTTACGCCACCATATCTCGGTTTCATCAGTTACGATCTTATGACCGTTCGGATTCACAAGTGGTACGAACCAGATTTGAGTGTTATCAACATTCTCGGTAATTTCAGGATCGGTACCGTAGTTATCTATGATATGGTTCAAAACAGCCATATTCACTTCCAGGCTTATCGGTTCACGAGCATGATGTGCCGAGAGATAATAAACACCAGGTTCATCTTCTTCTGTTTCTACATTATCAGAAACTTTCATTGCCCATATCTCATGATAATAATCATCATAATTGGAATTCCCCGCATCTGAGTATTGCTTACCGCGGCTTTCTCCAATGTCATAGAGTTTACAAATATCGGGATTATCCAATTCTATCTGTTGCAGTTCTGCCAACATCTCTTCATAATCAATGTATCCATCGAGATCTGTTTGTCCTCTTAAATTATTTACTAATTGCTTTTCTGTTTGTGTGATTATCACATCATAGCCTTGTTCAAGTAGTTTTTGATATTCAACTTCCGATACGACAATATCCAGAAATTCTCCCGGTTTATAGGCAGCTACATCATAATTCTCTGCAGTGAATGTGTTAATGATTTGTGAATTTGGACGATCAAACCTAATTACATAGTTATTATCTGCCACTAATACTGAAATTGATACAAATAATATTATTATCGTTAGCAAAAATAAAGTGTGTGTTTTCATATTATCTCCTCTTATTAATTAGTAATATATTGCAATAATTGTTCCAAATATTAATAGTAAGTTTGACTTTTATATAGCAGAACTACCAGAAAATCCGGTAGTTCTGCAAAAGGAAAATATCTGGTATTATTTGAAATTTGTTTCTAATAACTGTTCTAATTCTTCTTTTAATAATTCTACTTCTTCGTTTGTTACTTCATCTTCAAGATCTGCAACTTCATATTGCATACCATTCTTAAGAGTTTGCAATGCAGTATCATATTCGCCTAATTCCTTTTGGATCCTGGCAAGTTGGATATAAGCATCAAAATGATCTTCACGTGTTTCAATTGCTTGTATCGTAGCGATTTCTGCATCTTTATAATTTTGTTGTTTCATAAGAGCTTCACCCTTATGACGCCAGGGACAAGACCATTTAGGGACATCTTCATTCAGTTTTTCATAGACCGCAATAGACTCATCCAATTTACCTAATTCTAATAATAAATTGGCATAAGAGAATTTCGTTCGTGTATTTAATGAATCTAAATTATCTTTTAAAATCTCAAGATTATTATCTAATTCCATTGTATAAAGGTATGAGAGCATAAAAGCTGAGTTATAATCTTCAGCATTTTCACTATTAGAATTGTAATGTTCAATTGCTTTTTGGAAGTTCTCGAATGTCTGGTCTTGTTGATAAATCATAAATAGCTCATTTTCATTATGCTCTTCTGCTAAAAGTAATGTTACTAATACAACTACTATAATCGAAAATATGATCTTTTTCATTTATCGCTCCTTAATTTTATTGGGACTAGAAAATATTGGACATAAATAAGTGTCAAAATAATTATGTTTTGTGTGCGCCCGTGGCTCAATTGGATAGAGCATCTGACTTCGGATCAGAGGGTTAGGGGTTCGAGTCCCTTCGGGCGTGCCATTTAATTTTGGCTTGCGCAGCAAACGAAATCAAAACAAGATTCGGCTTTCCGAAGGAAAACGTATCGGTTTTACAATTATGAATTTAATAACAACGAACAATTATTGTTGGCTTTGCGAAGCAAAACATATAAACTTCTGTTTGTTAAGCGAAGCGTAGGAACGAAGTCATAAGAATTTTATAGCTTATGTAACCAACATATCGGTTTTTATAATTACAAATTTAATAACAACGACCAAAAACGAACAACGGATAGAAAAATAATAAACTTGTTGAGTGCAATATTATTGCTTTCGTAAAAAAATGGGTTAACGTCACTGTTACTTTCACTTTTTTGCTTTCTGTTTTTTTCATTTGTTTGTATTGTTAGTTTTGTTCGTTGTTAATATTTTTTTCTACAAAATTTGAAAATATAAAGAGATTTAATATATATTATACAATTGTAAATACAATCCTATTAAAGTATTCCCTGCAAGAATATAGACTAAGGCTCCTATGATAAGAAATGGTCCAAATGGAAAATGCTTTTTACGATCATGTTTTAGAATTAGCAGCACAGTAAGAGCTATCAATGAAGAGAAGAGCACTGTAAACAATGTTCCCTCAACACCCAGGAAAGCTCCAATGGCTGCTATGAGCTTGATATCTCCGCCTCCAAGACTATCTTTCCCAAAAGTTTTTTGAAAGATTACAGCTGTTAACAGGAAAAGAAGAAATCCCGATAAAGCACCGATACAAGCAGAAATCCAGCTAACATCAGTATTTGGAATAATTGAAAAGACAAAACCAATAACAATAAGTGGAAGCGATAATTT
>DAOUTP010000154.1 GCA_030626645.1 Candidatus Cloacimonadota bacterium | reverse complement strand
TCTATTGGCAGCATTGCACTTCTCATTTGCACCAGCACGGATGAGTGTAATGACATTGGTACGCTCATACCAACTATAGCCATACCAAACACGATTGGATACCTAGCCAGCCAGCCCAAATTCTTACTGAATCTGAACATATAGAGTGAACCTAACAAAGCAGGTATAATAATAATAAATTTATGGCTTAAGAAAATAGGTGTGTAAACATAAGGCAGGAACACGTTTTCATAAACCAATGGAATAGCATAACCCATAGAAACGCCGACAAGTAATGCTTCTGCGAATTTATAGAATGGATTATCTTTGTATAAGAACGAGAAGATGCTTAGTGTAAGGAATGCTGCTACGAAATTACTTATTATTTCAAACATGTTTCCCCCTATAATTCCTTTTTCCTGGTAATGAAATAACCAATATTTCCCAACAGGATAAAGAAGATCATCATTATATGAGCAACAGATTGTGCATTCATACCAATACGTGCTTTTTTGTATTTATAAGGAACTGTATCTCCAGTAATTGGAACAAGTGTTTCCTTAATGATCTCTTTACTAAAAGGTCTTCCATTGGGATAGTCTTCACTTTCATAAGCCGCAAAAACATCAACCAGTTTTTCATATTCAGCAGCACCTTTAAGTCCTCTGAACATACCCATCAATTGTCCTGTCTGCAAGTACGGATAGTTATCGGCAACCATTACCGCAGTAACACCGGCAGCAATATTAGCACCAAATCTTGCCCTGGCGTATGTGATCCATTGAAGAGCACTACTACTTGCTGCAAAGTCAATTACCAAATTCATATCATCATAATTCTTGATGTTCTTCATTATTTCCAGGTTTTCTACTTTTCTACCTTGAGAATCAGTTTCTACTGCCTTTGCAATATCATCACCCATTCCAAGCATAATCGGTAATCTCAGAACGTATGGCTTATAGCCAAAGTTACAGTAGTCAACACCGGATTGAACATCGAAATCTTCTCGAGCTGTATTAAGAGCATAGTCTACCAACGGAGCAGCTGCGGGAAGCCAGCAGATCGTAAAAACCTTTATATTTCTTTCAAAACAATGTCTTAACACAGAAACTTCCATCGGAAATAATTCCGGCATTGTACCTGCATCATGCGTAAATGACATTAACACTGCTTTATTCTCATCACCCGCAAAAGAATCTATTTTTTTATAAATATCTTCAGTAGGCTTAGTAACATATGTAGGTGAATTAAATGGGATAAGAAGAGGAATAATAATAGAAAACGCTACAACAATGTAGATATAACGCCTGTCAATATTCTGTATCTTATTAAAGAAACTTATTACATTCTTATTCATTTTAATCACCTCCACCCAGATAAGTTCTCTCTATTCCAAGCAGGATCTTAAGTGAAGTAGCTGTTATTCCAAGTCCCACACCTATCATAATAGCGCGTTTAGCAGCAAGGTTAGGAACATTCAATATCCAGGTGGATGTTTCAGGTATCCATTTTGAGATCATAGCACCCAGTGGTACCTGCCCCAGCATTACAATTACAGCTGCGACAAGAAGAACCGTAGCTTCAGCAGATCTTGCGCGGAAAGCCTTGTATGCTGCAGAAGCAATATAAAATGCTAATAAGGAAAACATGGTAGCACTCATAGGCATTTGAACATTCTCGAACAACCACATATATGGTGTTCCTGATTGTGTTCCCCATGCAAATCCTACAAATGCAGTAAATACAAGTCCGGCGAGTGTTATAACACTATATTGCCAGTTAGGAACTTTACGTTTGATCTTGGTTCCATGAACCATGAATAAACTCATAATACCAAGTGACACTGCGAATGGTGAAATGGCTTTTGACCAATCCTGGAACCAGTCGAAGAAATCAACTGATACTTTATGAGGGATAAATGAATGTGCTACAAACATAAATCCCAGGGTCATGATTATTATTAAAGGAATTTGTCGTTTCATCTATCCTCCTATTTTTCAGGGAATGCATTTATCAGGAACGTGGCATGAACCGTTGACAGCAAAGTTCCGATAACTACAAACGCTAATATAATAAATTTAGTATAATCAACTGCTTTCAGAGTTCCAAGTTGCAGTGGTTCACGTGCAAGGTAAGCTGAGGCAGCATATAATTCTTCTCCGATCAGTGTGTAGTCACAGGTTGTAATAAAAAACGGGATCTGTGTAACAGCATCGGTACCGGCGATCTGAATTGCTCCGGTTGTACTTCCGGTTTCTGTCATAATAAGAGCTTCTGCCCAGAACATTCCCATATAGAAGTTCGTAGCAGTTTTCTCACGTATCATCACACCATTTACACCGGCAACAAAAGCAAATTGAGCGGTTGTAATAAAGAAAACACTGTTCTTATCATGAGAGTCGGGACGACCGGCTTCATAATGAGCTTCTTTTACTACTTCCTGTGCAATTGGAAGTACGATGTAGTCACGTACCGGAACTAATATTTTTGTATCATATTCCGCAGCTTTTTTAGCAACACGACCCAATATTGAAAGACCGGCAAGAGTTGCAACATCTGTAATTCCCGAAAGACCGGGAACAAACAGAATTGGTTTCCCCATTTCAGTTGCACGACCAATAGCATTATCAATTTCATCAATACCGGCGATAGGTCTGATATAAAGTTCCTTACCGCTTTTTGCCTGTCTGATCATGAAGAAAACCATAAACCCGAAGATAAATGTAGCGATAAGAGCTGGTAATTTATCTGCCTGGAACCAGTTTGGGATCGGATAAAAATGATCCATTCCCAATGTTGTATAGGTTTCTCTGGCAGATTCGTCGAAAGGTAATTTGCCTGTTTCTTCTATAGTGTAGACTTCCGAAAGTGCAAAATGTGCTTTTCCATCTGTTTTCACCATCTTATATTTAAAAGAACGAGCTGCAATAGTTTTAACTTTTTCCAAGAATTTGATTCTTGCTTTATTATTCTTGAAGGTTGCAGCTTTTTGCAGAATTGGATTACTTTCGGTAAGATCGATCTGAGCTTGATAGTATTCGATAGCATCATCAGCATTAGCAATATCTGCTTCAGTTTCTAAAGTGTCTTTTGATGCAGTATAGTTTGCAATTTCTTCTTTGTAAGTATCGATAGATTTCGCAATTTCTTCTGCATAGAGGTTTGTTACTACACTATTTTTCAGTTCATCATCCATTCTTACAGAGAATGTTGGAGAAACAAGGAATAATCCCTTCTCGGTATCAAATTTGCTAACCATTTTATAGATTATGCTTCTATAACTTACGTTATCAACTATCCCTCTTTGAGCTCCGAGTGTATTCTTGGAAAGTCGCCATTCCTGGTTTGAATAATTGTTCTTATAAATGGAGTAAGTATATTTATTAACTTCTTCACCATTAAGATATAATACTCCCGGCTGCAGAGATTTAACATCTTTATTAAAGATAAGATCCTGAGTATATATTTGATCTTCACCGGAGTCTCCATTAGCCACAACTCTCATCTCGAAAGAAACTCTATTAGAAGGTTCTTTCAGAGTGATCTTAAGTTTACTATCCTGGTAAAACTCATTAATTGTAGTAATTTCTTTACCGGATTCATCAAAAACGGTAAAATAAACATTCTTGATTTTATCGTATTTAACGTTTTTATAAATATCGTAGTTAACAAGGATCTTTGTTTTGTCATCATTGAGATATGTACAATTAGTCAGGAAAACAGTTGGCTTCTCCCAGTAAATTGCATTGTAATCACCTTTATCGTTTTTTCTGTCTTCAACTGTCCATTCATCAGATATTTTTGGAAGGTCAGCAGAATCAACAATATCAAATGTGCTTAAGTCTGAGAATGTTTCATATCCGGCTCTGTCTTGAAGTGAAAATACTGCAACGTAATCTTCAATATTACCAACTTTCATATCAATGTCGCGTTTTTCATTAATGATCTTGCCATCTATGATATCAACTGCAACCGTATTATCCGGAGTATAAGGATAACCACAATATCTTTGGTAAATAAGTTGAGCAGGATTTTTTAGAGAAGTTTCAAGTTCAGGATCCATTTCTGCTTGCTTCTGTTCTTCAATATAATTATTGAATTCATCAATATCAGTTTTGTTAACGAGATATAAACTGTGATTAGTTTGGTCAGCTGTAAATAAAGACCTTACCCATTCGAATTGTAAGCGAGTTTTGTCTTCAACATAAACAGAATATAACTCCTGGATCTTCTCTGGTGAGTTATCGATTGGTATACCGATAACAGGTTCAGCATAAGGCATATATTTACGTGATTCTGTTACAGCGATCACAGTATAGTAGTATTCTTTATCGGCTCTGAGTTTCTTCAGTAAATAAACGAAATGACGTAATTTCAATCCGGCATATACATCTGTTTCATCATCTTCAGTGATCTCAACCTTTGTGTTATTATAGAGAAATTTTTTTTCATCAATAACACCGAGAATTCTATAATTGGTTAATTGAGGTCCGGTTACTTCAATGTCTCTTGGTAAACGACCAAAAAGCGGACTGTCATCCGGTTGTTGTTTCTCTTTTTTCAATTTACCTGGAGATTGAAGATCAACAAAGCGGTTATAGCCGGAATCATAATAATACATTACATTCCCGGCAACACCGGTTTTTACATTAACATCAACCTTACCATGGTAGAAAAGAGAATCTGATCTAACGCCGCGGTATATGCGGTATTCAATGATCCTTTTCTCAATTGGCAAAGGTTTCCAGCTTAATACTAATCCACTCCCGTCATCATCTGGAAT
>DAOUTP010000349.1 GCA_030626645.1 Candidatus Cloacimonadota bacterium | reverse complement strand
TTTAATATCAGAATAAGCATCACCTATCATTGTGTGAACTGCAGTATGACCACTTTGCAGAGCAATATGCGCAGACTGCTGATATGCCTCAATAATTGCATTCTCTGTAAAATTTTTGTGAAACCAATTCGACGCTTTCCCATTTGTTCTTCCAAAAAGATGACCGTTAAAATCTGAAGGAAAGGGATCATCCCAATCTATCATTTTGGCAGCTTTGGAATTTATTACACAGCTATGTCCGTCAACTCGTCTTAAAATGAGTGGAGTTTCTGGAAATATCTTATCAAGTTCTTCAATGGTTGGGAATCTTTTTTCCTTTACATTGTTTTCATCAAAATGAAAAGCAAATATTTTTCCGCTAACAGGTTTTGTCTGGGCTAGTATTTCAAAAACATCGTTAAGATTTGTCACATTTTCCAGGTTTGCATTTAAACTATATAATCCACCTTCAAATGAATGTGTGTGAGTATCAATGAATCCAGGATAAACAAAACTTTTTTTTAGGTCGATCTTTTCTACATTCTTAATTTTTGGAGTGTGAATGTAAGTATCTTTAATGTGTCCATTAACATCTACCAATATAGCAGAAACTGTATCTTCTTCGTTTCGAAGTGTATGAAACTGCGCATTATAAAATAATTTCATAATTTTCCTTGTAGTGGCAGATCAGTGATCTGCCTTTATCCAATTGTTCAAACTGATTTTTTAGACAGTTCAATGAACTGTCACTACACACACCACTTTAGTAGTGGTTGATTATCAATCAACCTAAATTTAGACAATTCAATGAACTGTCACGACATTCAAATTTCCTTAATGTTTCAAGAAATCAATACCTGTATTTTGTTGTGCTTTTCTTATCAGTTCAGCACTAATTCTATTATGATCTTCAATTAATTTTTGCATATCAATATCTGCCTTTCCATTTTTAATACGGATTTTGCCGTTAATGATCAGGTAATCAATTGGTCGCATTCGTTGAGTGAAAACAAGTGCTGCCAGTGGATCTGAAAGTGAACCGGCATATTCCAACTGATCGATTGAGAATAAAGCAATGTCTGCCTGTTTCCCTACTGATAATTCTCCAATATCATCTCTGCCGAGAGCTGCAGCACCACCACGAGTTGCAATACGAAGAACTTCTCGGGCAGTTAACCAGAATTCCGGTTTTCTTAAACGGCTAAGCAGCATTGCCTGACGAATCTCAGAAAGCATATTGCTGGAATCGTTCGAAGCTGATCCATCTACAGCCAAACTAACAGCAACTCCTGCTTTCAGCATCTCCTTTATTCTAGCAATTCCTGAACCAAGACGCATATTGGATGATGGACAATGTGAAATTCCCATCCCGCATGATCCCATTTTTGTAATTTCTTCATCAGAAAGATGAACAGCATGTGCTACCCAGGCATTTCCACTGATCCATCCAAGTGAATCGAGATAGGCAGCAGGACGGTCTCCGAATTTTTCAATGCAGAAATTCTCTTCATCAATTGTTTCCGCCAGGTGTGTGTGGAACATCAAGTTTTTTTCTTTTGCCAATTTAGCTGTCTGTTTCATCAATTCTGATGTTACGGAAAATGGGGAACAGGGAGCCAGCGAGATTCGTATCATTGCTCCATCATTTGAGTCGTGATATTTTTCTATTAACCGAAGACAATCTTTCATGATCTCTTTTTCAGTTTGAACAACATCATCCGGTGGAAGCCCTCCATCTTTTTTACTTAATGACATTGAGCCGCGCGTCGGTTGGAAACGAATTCCCAGTTCCTGAGCTGCTGCGATTTCAATGTCTATGAGTTGATTATTGCATTTAGTAGGGAACAAGTAGAGGTGGTCAGAACTAGTCGAAACTCCACTCAACATCATTTCTAAAAGTCCGGTTTTGGCACTAGTAAATATCGCTTCATCATCAACTTCCCGCCACACTTCATAATGATTTACCAGCCATGGGAACAGCTCTTCATCCTGCATCCGCGGAATGTTCCTGGTTAACGATT
>DAOUTP010000245.1 GCA_030626645.1 Candidatus Cloacimonadota bacterium | reverse complement strand
TACCTTGGCTTATTCTGTAAAAACGTTCTATCAGCGTCCGGGAAGAACTACCAACGATCCAAAAAGGTATATGAAAGAAAAACTATATAAGAATTTTGCTAAATCCCCTGAGAGTGGGAGGAATGATGAGTAAAATATCAAAAAACAAATATGATAATTTTAAAGCTGATAGATCCAAATTCCCACAAATGGAAAATGGGAAAGCGATTATTGATCTTGATTCTCATAAATTTACAAAATTGTGGCAAGGTCCTCAGCATCCTGGTGTTACTGGGAATATGGCAGTTGAACTTACCATTAGCGGTGATGAGATCGTTCATGCAAAAACTCATGTTGGATATTTACATCGCGGATTTGAAAAACTGCTGGAACGAAGAAAATATATTCAATGCTTTACTATTGTATGCCGTATTTGTGTTCCCGAACCGGATACAAATGAATATTGCTATTCTACTGCTGTAGAGGAATTGGCAGGAATAGAAATTCCTGAAAAAGCGAAATGGATCCGCACCTTGAATATGGAAATGTCTCGTCTTGCAAGTTTCTTGATGTGGCTTGGTGGTCAGGCAGGTTCACTTGGAATGGGAGCAATTGGTCAGTGGACTGTTGGAATGCGTGATTTCTGGTTAGATCTTTTTGAAGAGATGACGGGAGGACGAATTTATCATATGTATATGATCCCAGGTGGTGTGAGAAAAGATCTTCCCGATGGGTTCATTACGAGAGCAAAACATCTTGTTGTAGAAACGAGGAAACTTCTAATTGATATTGAAAAATCATTCTTTAATAATGCAATTATTAAATCCAGATTAAAGGGTTTGGGAATTATTACTCCAGAAATGGTGGATGAATATGGAATTGTTGGTCCGAATGCACGAGCCAGCGGTAAAGAATATGATGTAAGAATGAACAATCCATATCTAAAATATCCCGAATTAGAATTAAAAATGATAACTTCGATGGGAGGAGATGCATTTACCAGAGCAAAAGTAAGATATCAAGAAATGCATCAAACCTTAGATCTGATCTCTCAAATTCTTGATAAGATTCCTGAAAAAGGAGCCATTCAAACAAAGATCCCGAATGTAGTAAACTGGAAAATTCCAACTGGTGAAACATATGTGAAAGCAGAATCAACCCGTGGAGAACATGGTTTTTATGTAGTGTCTGATGGCACTAAATATCCAAGACGTGTGTTTAATAGAGGTGCAAGTTACACTCATGCAATTTCTGTATTAGAAAAATTAGCAGTGAATACGAGTATTTCCGATTTGGCTGGTTTGATGGTTTCACTTCATACTTGCCCACCGGAAATAGAGAGGTAATGATGAGTTTAAAAGATATAATATCACCATTCAATGTTTGGAAAAGAGCAGCACAAAAACCTTGGACTATTAAAGATCCATTGAATGATAGACCGGGAGCAGATAACTATAGGGGCTTCCATAAAAACGATTTTGATAAATGTGTGGGTTGTGGAACCTGTGAAGATATTTGCCAGAATGCTGCAATCGATCTTGTGCCTGTAGATGGTGTGGAAACAGATATGGGTGATAGTGGTTTACGCCCTAAGATTGATTACGGTCGCTGTTGCTGGTGTGCACTTTGCGTAGATGTTTGCCCAACAGGATCACTTACAATGTCCAATGATTATACATGGGTAACTGATGATCCGGAAGAGTATAGATTTATTCCGGGTGCTGACAAAATGAAATGGGACGATTGTGAAAAGGGTTACAAAAGATCAGAAAATTTCCAATTAATAGATTTTGATAGAATTAAAATGAACGAGCTTGGCGTAGAGGAAAGAAGTTCATCATTTATAGAAATGGTAAAAGGATACTCAAAAGAGCAAGCAATAGAAGAAGCTGAAAGATGTCTCGAATGCGGGATCTGTGTTGCTCGCTGTCCTGCTCACATGGATATTCCTGAATATATTAAAGCGATCAGGGAAGATGATATTGAACTTGCAGTTCAAATCCTTTACAAAACAAATCCATTCTCTGCAAGTTGCGGAAGGATCTGTACTCATCATTGTGAAGATGTGTGTTCATTGGCACATAACGGTGAACCAATTGCAATTCGCTGGTTAAAACGATATATCCTCGATCAGGTTTCTCCTGAAGAAATTTCGAAAATTCTAAAAGATATAATTCAGACAAATAATAAAAAGATCGCAATAATTGGAGCTGGTCCCGGTGGACTTTCTGCTGCATATTATCTGCGATTATTAGGTTATGAGATCACGATCTTTGAAAGTAACGAAAAAGGTGGTGGAATGCTGAGATACGGAATTCCAGAATACCGCTTGCCATACGATCAGCTTGATAAAGATATTGATTATATTGCGTCACTTGGTGTTAAGATAAATTATAACACAAGAATAGGCGAAGAAGTAAAATTCAATGAGATATATAATTCTCATGATGCGCTTTTTATCTCTCCCGGACTTTGGAATTCCATTCCTGTAAACATCACTGGAGAAGAGCTTCCTAACGTGATTTCCGGTATTGATTTGCTGAATAAAGTTACTAATAAAGAAGAAATTGATCTTGGTAGTAAAGTAGCTGTGATCGGTGGTGGAAACTCTGCAATGGATGCGGCAAGAACTGCTAAAAGACTTGGTGCAGAAGTGGAAGTATATTACAGAAGAAGAATTGAAGACATGCCTGCTGATATAGAAGAAATTGAAGAAGCTCAAGAAGAAAATGTGAAGTTCTTCCTGCAAACAACACCTTTGGAATTAAAGAAAAATGGTTCCAAAATTAAATTCATTTGGGGTAAGAATAAAATGGAACACAAAGAAGGCGAACGTCCAAAACCGGTTTTAATAAAAGGTGAAACATTCGAGACAAATTTGGATACATTTATTATTGCAATAGGGCAAAATGCTGATCTATCATTTTTGCCTTTAGAGATAAGGAACAATATTGAAACCAAATGGGGCAAGGTAGTTGTTAATGATGACGGACAGACAAATGTGGAAAAAGTATTCTCAGGTGGAGATGCT
>DAOUTP010000246.1 GCA_030626645.1 Candidatus Cloacimonadota bacterium | reverse complement strand
TGATGATGGGATCGAATAGTTATTTGGGGCTTACAAATCATCCGCGTGTAATAGAAGCTGCCAAAAAAGCAACCGATAAATATGGAACAGGATGCGCCGGTTCAAGGTTCTTAAATGGAACGCTTGATATTCATATTGAATTGGAAGCTGAATTGGCTAAATTGGTTGGGAAGGAAGCTTCGCTGGCTTTTGCTGCAGGTTATATGGTAAATCTTGGTACAATATCTGCAATGGTAGATCGTGACGAATTTATTGTTACTGATAAATTTGATCATGCTTCAATTTTGGATGGATGTGCTCTTTCTCCAGGTAAAATGGTGCGATATAATCATAACAATATGAAGCATTTGGATACTGTGCTGGAAAAGAAAGTTGCAGGCAAAGGTGCCCTAATTGTTGTTGATGGTATCTTCAGTATGGAAGGCGATATCGCTGATATTCCCAATATCTGTAAGCTAGCTAAAAAGCATGGCGCCAGTGTGATGGTAGATGAAGCACATTCTCTTGGAGTGCTGCATAAAACCGGTGCAGGGGCTGCTATGGCTGCAGGTTGTACTGGAGATGTGGAGCTTATCATGGGTACATTCAGTAAATCTCTGGCTTCTGTTGGTGGGTTTATTGCCGGAAGTGAAGATGTTATTCACTATCTCAAGCATCATGCGCGATCACTAATTTTCAGCGCTTCTCTTCCACCCGCTTCTGCAGCAACTGTATTAGAAGCTATGAAGATCATGAAAGAAGAACCGGAAAGAATCGATCAATTATGGGATAACACTCATTACATGATGAAAAATTTCAAAGCAATGGGTTATAATACCGGAACTTCCTGTTCACCGGTAATTCCACTTCATGTGGGAGATATGATGAATGCCTTTAAAATGTGGAAACAATTGGATGATGAAGGTGTTTTCATAAATCCTGTAGTTCCTCCTGCTGTACCGCCAAATGATACTCTCATCCGTACAAGTTTTATGGCTACTCATACCAGAGCACAACTTGATATGGCTCTGGAAAAATTTGAAAAGATCGGCAAAAGTGTGGGTGTGATATAAGAGATTTAATTTTAAAAAGAATAAAAGGTGCACGGTCTGTGCACCTTTTATTTTAATCTTTTATTTGTTATAAAATTCTTCTTAATCTTCTCTGTAAAAACAATTTAATAATTAATATGCAAAAATTTTACGACAAGCTATTTTATCTTTCTTTAAATAAATAGATTTTCGCTTTTACGAGAATGACAATATATTCCTTGTTGATAAGTTGAACTTATCAACTTTATTGCATACATTTCTGGTTGTGCCAATACTATTTTACAAATTTTAACTCTGTGTCTTTGTGTCTCTGTGTTGAAAAAAAAGTAAACAAAACACAACATAATGTAAATAAAACTTGACATAATGTAAACAAAAGACAACTTCGATTTTGTGAATTGAGAAAAAGATTGTTCATTTTAAGTAGAGATTGCTTCGGAAGATAAGTATGAAGATTACTCACAATGACAAGATGAAAGGAGGTTGTATTGAATGATTTGAAAAACAAATTAAAACAATTCAGATTTATGAATGGTGAACTGACACAACAGGAGTTGGCGGAAAAAGTAAGCGTATCACGTCAGACGATAATTGCGATTGAAAAAGGAAAATTTAATCCATCGATGAGATTAGCTTTATTGATAGCGCGTGTTTTTAATGTAAATGTAGAAGAAATATTTTATTTGGAGGAAAAATGAAAATAAGAGGAAATAATGTACTTTTTTTTGTAATCGAAGTAATTTCAGGAATCCTGGTTTTGATCCTGACTAATATGTATGGTAATATTGGTTTACTCGGTATGATTCCATTTTTTATAGGACTGATCTTAACAAGAGATATTCCTGATGAAAGAGAAACTGCCTTATTGTTTAAAGCGTCTGCGTTGCACGCATCATTTTTAGGTGCGATCATGGCAATTATTTACTTTAAGTTTCCTGAGTTTAACTGGTTCTATGGTTATTTATCTTTTGGAATGATAACTCGTGGTTTGATCGGAATATTGTATTTTCTGAAAAGTTAGAGATGGAGGAGAAATGAAAAGAAGATTCGTTATCACTTTAGTAATTGGAATAATTGTTTGGATCTGCATTCTTACATTTGGAAAAGTTGGAGGTGCAAGTCTGGCTTTAATGGCAATACTTGCTTTCATTAAGAAGAAAAAATATGATGAGCGTGAATATCAATTGTTTTACAAAACAAATAATTTTGCCTTTGCTTTGATGATAATTATAATGACCATTATTCATCAACTTGGGATTCACGGAAATATAATTATGCAGGAAAACTGGTTGATTCTTAGTATTGCCGGCTTTTTCATTGGGCAAGGATTATTAGGTCTAATCATTTTCAATAGAGAATAAGATCGAATTATTCTATATCTGAAGGCTTTTTGTAAACCGGTTACTCCTAATAAATCTGTCTAAGAGCTTGAGCGATATTTAAATTGTTATCTCCAATGTGTTCGAAATGCTTTAAAAGATCAAGGTAAAGTAATTCTGCCTTTACATTACTGCCTTCTTGTAGGCGATACTGAGTAGCTTTCTTCAGGTTATCACGCAAGTTATTCATTTTTACTTCCAGTTTGTAAACCAAGTCTAGAACCTGTTTTTCTAAGTGTTCATTCATGCGCAATTTATATAATTCCATAGATTCAACAAGAAGCGAAGCAAAATCATTGAATTCTTCCATCGCTTTTGCATGAAGTTGAATCTTTTTATCATACTTTCTTTCGGTGAGTAACATTAATTTAAAGCAGCTATCACCAATATTTTCCAACTCATTCACGATCCTCATTATGGCGTTCAGATTCATTACGCTACGTTCGCTAAGGTCTTCTTTAGAACATTCCACCAGATATTTAGTGATCTCCACCTGCATTTGATCACTGAGATCTTCCAT
>DAOUTP010000296.1 GCA_030626645.1 Candidatus Cloacimonadota bacterium | reverse complement strand
GTTCCGCTAATCGTAATTGTATAAGTAAATGAATCTCCAACATTTAACTGGGTTTGACTGATATTACTGGAAAGCTTGAATTTCCCAACCGCATTTGAATAGGAAGAGGGTTTATTATTTTGGGGAATTGATCGAACATTCACTGTCACCGGTTTATTCTTGATATTGTATCTCTTGGTAGTTCCGAAATCGAAAAAGCTGTGTGATTGAGTTCTTATGTCAACATTCAGATTTAGTGAGGGTATGTTGATCTTTCCACTTTTTGTAGGAAACAACGCAACAGACTGCATCAGCATCACATTATACATTATTCCATTGTATGTTTCTCGTTCAAAACTTATACTTTCCGGCTTGAAGATATCTTCCTTCCAGAAGCCTTCGAAATTCGTATCTCCTGCAAAAGCAAGGTTTGCAATATCGTATCTTGAGTAGAGTTTATATTCCACAATAATTGGTTCTTCTTCAAAGACAGTTCTTTTACTAATATTTGCATTTAAAAACAGATTATCACTCAAATCTAAAGATGAATTTGGCTGTTGAGTGAATGATGTGGAAGTTGGTGGAGCCGGTTGCGTACTTCCTTCTGTAACATATATGTGAATTGGTTCGGTTGTGAAAGATTCATCTTTTATTTTTATTGTTATGGGTGGGATGATGTGATTCCCAATTTTCAAAGGACGCAGGGTATAGGTATAACTTTTTGTAACACTGGAAGTCATTTTTCCATTAACAATAGAATAGGAAGATGAGGAAGAAGTAGATGAACCAAGGTTTTCAAAGTTGTTGATCTTTGGTAATCTTGGTGTTGATATCTTATCAGCCGCTCCACCGGAGATCTCAATTGTATATTTAATCAGGTCAGAAATCCCGATCTTGGTTCTATCAACATAAGATTCAACTTCAATCTTCTGTGCGAGTAGAAGTTGACTTACCATTATTATCATTAGAATAATAATAATTTTTTTCATTTTATTCTTCGTCCTTCGACTCCGCTTCCGCCTTCGTTGGAAACTACGGCGTGACAAACAGGATGACACGAGCGAAAGATAATATATTTATATTTATTCAATATTCTATTTTTAATTCTCATATATATTTACCAATACTTTCCGGTTTTTGTTCTGTCAACATTCATTTTCTGTTTCTCTTTTTCCATTTCTTCTTTTTCTTTTTGCAGAAGTGCTTTTAACGTTTTTTCAGCATCTTCTTTCTTTTGTTCTTTTAGTTTTTGTTCTTGAGATTTCTGTTGTTCATCTTGTTTCTTTTCATCTTGCTTTTGCTGCTTTTCTTTCTGTTCGTCATCTTGTTTGTCTTGTTGTTGCTGCTGTTGCTCTTGTTTCTCTTTTTCCTCGTCTTTATCGTCATTATCGTCTTTGTTTTGCTTCTGCTGTTGTTTTTGTTCCTGCTGGCGTTGCAGCATTTTTGCTGCAAGTTCATAATTATAACGTGCATCAATGTTCCCGGGATCTTCGATAAGAGCATCTCGGTAATTCTTTATTGCATTTTTGTAGTCTTTTTGCAGGAATTTTGTATTTCCAAGATTTTGCAGAGCTTTTGATCTATCTTTAAATTGATCATTATTCAAAGCAAGTTTGTAATTCTGTTCAGCTTCTTCCAGCATACCATTCTTAACCTGTGCATTAGCCTGATTAAAATGTAATCTGGGATCTTCCGGATATTTAATTGCATTATTCTTGAAATTCTCTTCTGAATTCTCAAATTCTCCTTTATCGTAAGATTTCACTCCTCGCAAATTTCTGATAACTTTATCATAATTTATAACATCAGAAAACAGAGTGCTAAAAGACAAAAAAAGGATTAATAAAAATAGTAATTTAGCTTTCATTACAATACCCGTTTGAACTTAGTTTTCTTTTTATAGATGATGAGAGATTCTATCAAAAGCAGGATCAATGCCGCAATAACAAAGTATTTATATTGTTCTTTGTATCTCACATATTCTTTGGAATCAAATTTCTTTTTCTCAAAAGAGTTGATATTTCTCATAATCTCGTAGATCTCTGATTGTTGAGGAGTGATGGGGAAGAAGCGTCCATTGCCTTTTTTTGCTATTTCTGTTAGTGTTGCTATATCAAGTTTTGTAAAAACAATATCACCTTTATCATCTTTAGCATAGATCACATCACCTGACCTGTTTTTAATTGGAATAGTACTTCCTTCCGGTGAGCCTATACCAAGCGTGTAAATGATAGCATTTTGTTTTCCGGCTTCTTCTGCAATTTTTGTTGCGTTTTCTTCAAGATCTTCTCCATCACTTACCACGATGATAACTTTATGCTTTTCTTTCTCACCAAAAAGCTCCAGTGAAGTGGAAATTGCCTCGCCGATATTTGTTCCATAAGAAGGTACTGTTTCCGTATCTAGTAAGTTCAGAAACAGCTTCGCAGCATCGTAATCATTTGTAAGTGGACACTGTACAAAACTCTT
>DAOUTP010000257.1 GCA_030626645.1 Candidatus Cloacimonadota bacterium | reverse complement strand
CCTTGAGTAACTGACCTGAATTGCGTAGCAAGTCCAAAAGTTTCTGAGAGCGGCATTTCCGAATCTATACGCGTAAAATGGTTATCTATGACTGTATCTAAAACGAGTCCTCTATTCTGGTTAATTATTGCCATGATATTTCCACGAAATTCAGAAGGAGTTTCCACCGAAACTTTCATTACGGGTTCAAGAATAATTGGTTTAGCTTTCCGATAATTTTCTCTGAATGCAGCTCTAGTTGCGATCTCAAAAGCAAGTTGCGAAGAATCTACAGCATGGAAACCACCATCGTCTAAAGTCATTTTTACTCCAACAACCGGAAATCCTGCCAGATTTCCTTTTTCCAATGCGGAGAAGAAGCCTTTTTCACAACCGGGAATAAATTGGCTGGGAATATTCCCACCACGAATTTTATCTTTGAAGCAATTATCATCCTTTCCTGAATGAGTTAAAACGCCCTTAATACGCGCAAATTGACCGCGTCCGCCAGATTGTTTTTTATGGATATAATCAAATTCAATTGCCTTAGTTAGAGTTTCTCGATATGAAACTTGAGGTGCACGTACTTCCAGGTTCACATCATACTCTCTTCTGATCCGCTCGATATAAACATTCAGATGCAATTCACCCATTCCATGTACAACTGTTTCATTGGTCTCTTCATCAACATTTGCTTTAAAAGTAGGATCTTCCTTAGTAAATCTTGCTAGAGCTTTGGATAGTTTATCTTGATCAGCACTATCTTTAATTCCTAACGCAAGCGAGATAATGGGTTTTGGAACGTAAGACTCTCTCATAGTATAATTTATATTTCCACCATTAAATGTATCTCCTAAAGCGCAATCAACACCAAATAAAGCAACTATATCACCAGCACTTGCACTCGTGATATCTTCCATATTATCAGCATGCATTTTCACAAGTCTGCCCACTTTAATTTTGTTTCCTGTTCTGGCATTTCTAAGATCAGAACCTTTTGATATCGTACCTTGATAAATCCGTAAGTATGTAAGCTGACCATATTGTTGATTTTCCAATTTGAAAGCTAAACCAACAGTCGGCAGATCAGGATCGGAAACTAGTTTTATGTCTCTTCTATTATCATCTTTATCATGTGCAATATTAATTCCTGTTGTTGGATCTGGAAGATAACGTACAACTGCATCGAGAAGTAATTGAACACCTTTATTTTTGAAAGCTGAACCCATGAATACAGGTGTCATTTCCATGGCAATAGTAGCTTTTCTTACAGCTTCGATGATCATTTCTTCAGTTTCATTTCCATCTAAAAATGCTTCAGCAAGTTCATCACTAAACATAGAAACTGCATCGATCATTTCTTCCCGCATTTGTTCTGCTTTTTTTGTATATTCAGCAGGAATTTCTTTTTCTAAAACTTGTTCTCCTTTGGGACCTGTAAAGTATCTGGCTTTGCAGGAGATCAAATCGATTATCCCTTCAAATTTTTCTTCCAGTCCGATTGGGATCTGCATCAGGACAGCGTTATGATCAAGCTTCTCGCACAATTGATCCTTAACTTTCTCCGGATCAGCTCCGACTCTATCCAACTTATTTATAAATGCAATGTGAGGAACTTTATATCTTTTCAATTGCCGGTCGACTGTATAAGATTGAGATTGAACTCCACTTACAGCACAGAGAACCAGAATTGCTCCATCTAAAACGCGAAGCGCATTTTCTACTTCTATTGTAAAATCCACATGTCCTGGTGTATCGATAACATTCAGGTTATGACCATCCCATCTTACGTTTGTAGCAGCGGATGCGATAGTTATCCCGCGTTCTTTTTCAAGCTCCATGGAATCCATAGTTGCACCCACACCGTCTTTTCCACGCACTTCTCCAATCCTATATATTTTATTACAATAATATAATATTCGCTCTGCTAATGTTGTTTTTCCGGAATCAATATGTGCACTGATACCAATATTTCTAACTTTTTTAATATCCATTCTATTACCTCTTTTTCTCATTAAAAATTATTTATCTGAAGTTTAACAACCTGAAAAATAAATATTTATATAACTAAGAATTTAATTTAATAACTTATTGTGACCACAAATTTTATAAAGGTTTATTATACAAGTAAAATTTTATACAACTGAAAATATTTTTATTGACTTCCGATTCCAACAAACGTGAAATGGATACATATTTGAATTAAGCAAAATTTTGGAGGAAATAGTTATGTGGAAATACATCTTAATTATTGCAGTTATGTTCTCTCTTTTTGGATGTGACAATCGTGTTACAGATCCTGAAGATAGGCTTTGGTCTTGGGTGCATGTTTATGAAAATGGTGAAATTATTTATAATGATGTATTGAACGTTGCTGATGATAGTACATTTGTTACTTTGTATCTTTTGGATGATTCACAAGTTACACTTAGTAAATACGTGAATATTGATTATCCTCTTGATCCTTCGCAAGGTGAAGATGAGATTGATAGAAACTATATAATTTTGGCAGAAAAAGAAGAATATTTTACCAGGTTTTATCAATGTAGTTATCAGGATACGATTATCATAGATGTTGTAAATGGTTTTTCTCCGATTGCCCCCGGTATAATTTGCGGAACATTATTCACTTCAAATCATTATCCTGTCGTTAATAATTCTTTTAATGTATTACAAGATTCAGTAATAGTCTGCAATATCACAACGAATGGATTTGGTCATTTCTTGAGTGATTCTCTGGGGTTTGGGAATTATCAGATTATCGAGGCAGAATTTTATGAAGATTGGTTTCCAACCGATTTTAATGTAACCAATTTCTACGATGATTATATTGTTTATTTGATGACATTGGACGCTAAACCAAACAT
>DAOUTP010000021.1 GCA_030626645.1 Candidatus Cloacimonadota bacterium | reverse complement strand
CTATTTGCCTGTGAAGTTCCTTATTTTTGTCCTCATGGTAGACCGCTAATCATCAAGATGACGATACCTGAATTTGAAAAAAAATTCAAACGAATAACATGAGCCAAAAGCAAAAGAACAATATTCCATTGATCATCATTCAAGGTCCAACGGCAGTAGGGAAAAGTCGACTCGCAATGAAAATTGCCGAAAAACTTAATACTTCGATAATCTCGGCTGACTCCAGACAGGTTTATAAATATTTAAATATCGGTACTGCAAAACCAACTATAGAAGAGCAAAAAAAAATTAAACATCACCTAATTGATATAGTAAAACCTGATGAAGAGTATAATGCAGGCACTTTTGCTGAAGATGCAGAAAAGATTATCGCCAAAATTTCATCTCAAGATAAGATCTTAATTATGTGCGGAGGTACAGGTTTTTATATAAAAGCACTTCTGGAAGGCATATTCAAAGCTCCGGAAATTCCAATAGAAATAAGACAAAGCCTGCGTAAAGTAGCAGAAGAAAAGGGAATCGAGTTCTTTTATAAAAAGCTGAAAAAGGTTGATCCTGATTCTGCCAGACGTATAAATGAGAACGATGCGAATCGGATTATTCGTGCCTTAGAGGTATATGAAACAACAGGAAAAACAATAACTCAACTATGGAAAGAAGACATTCGAGAAGTGAGAAACTTCCAAACTGTAAATATAATGATATCAGAAGAACGGAAAACACTATATGAAAAAATAAATAGTCGTGTTGATAAAATGATCGACATTGGATTAATGAATGAAATGAAAGATCTTGTAAAAAAAGGATACAAAAGACTTGATCCCGGTATGAATACAGTTGGCTACAAAGAGCTTTATCCATTTTTTGAAGATAATTCTGAATTAGGTATTTGCATAGATAAAATTAAACAAAACACCCGCAATTTCGCCAAGCAACAGTTCACATGGTATAGAAAAATTGATTTTGATTTGACATTAGATAGTAAAAGCATTAACTTTTCAAATGTCTATAAAGAAATAATGATGAAATTACAGGAGAGATGATGATCGTTGCAAAAGTAAATAATTACGAAATTAAATTTCAGGAATATCAATCAGAATTGAAAGAAGTGCTTAAAATGATGCATCTTGGAGAACCAAATAATGAAGCAAAAAAGAGAGCAATAGAACAACTCATAGACGGACATCTACTTCTTAATTCTGCAAAAATTTCTAAAATTGACATTTCTGATGATGATATTGAACATGAAGTAGTTGAGTTGAAATTAAAATTCGAATCTGAAGATGATTTCAATAATATGTTAATTGATAAAGAAATTGAAATTAAAACCATAAAAGAGAGAATTAAAAATAATTTATTAATAACAAAATATGTTAAGATCAATTTCCCAGCTGATTCTGAAATACCAATTGAAAAACTTCGAGAAATATATAAAGAGAATATTAATTCATTCAAAACCCAGGAGATGGTCAAAGCTTCCCACATACTTATTAATGGTACTGGTAAAGAGAGTTTATTGAGGGCTGATGAATTATATAAAAGGATTAAAACAAAAGATGATTTTGATAAAATCGCTGCAGAATGCTCGGATTGTCCAAGCAATTGTCAGTGTGGTGATCTTGGCTATTTCCCAAAGGGAAAAATGGTAAAGGATTTTGAAGATGTTGCATTCAATCTAAAACAACATGAATTCAGTAAACCGGTTAAAACAAAGTTTGGATATCATATTATCATGAATACCGATAGAAAAGAGAGTGTGATCGCTGATTTTGATGAAGTTAAAGATGCTCTTAAAAATAGATTAAAAAAGATCAATTCTGAACTGAAACTTATCAAACATCTTAAAGGTTTACGCAGTAAAGCAGATATTTTTATCAATCACAAAGAATTATAATATTTATCAGGAGACAAACAGATGGCATTATTAGGTGTGAATATTGATCATATAGCAACACTCAGAGAAGCAAGACAGGGAATTGAGCCGGAACCAATTTATGCTGCTAGTGTAGCTGAACAAAATGGTGCAGATCAAATAACGATTCATTTACGTGAAGATAGAAGACACATTCAAGACCGTGATCTGAAAATACTAAAGAAAACAATCCAAACAAAACTAAATCTGGAAATGGCAGCTACAAATGAAATGGTGAAGATCGCCTCTGATATAAAGCCTGATACTGTAACTTTAGTTCCTGAAAAAAGGGAAGAGCTGACAACTGAAGGCGGGTTGAATTTATCAGAGGTACACAGAAATGCTATTTCATCTTTAAAGAAAGCCGGAATTGAAGTCAGTGTATTTATTGAGCCTGATCTGGAAATGATAGAATTAGCTAAAGACCTCGATGCTGATGCAGTGGAAATTCATACAGGAAGATATGCAAATTTAAAAAAGGAAAGTGAAATTCAAGCTGAAGTAGAAAAAATAAACAATGCAGCTATTCTAACTGAAAAGCTTGGAATGCGTGTAGTAGCAGGTCACGGATTAAATTATCATAATACTCAGAGACTTGTAGAACTAAATATTTTTGAAGAGTTTAATATTGGACATAGTATTATCTCACGGGCAGTTTTTTCAGGTCTTGCTGAAGCAGTTCTTACAATGAAATTAATTGTTGAGTAGCAAAATATTGTTTTAGCAACGAACTAAAACTAACAAAAAAGAACTAATAACAAGGAAAGTACTGAGTAAATCTCCGCTTGAGAGGAGTCCGATTTTAGTCGGGAGGTGTGTTCCATTAATCAATCTCGTTTCCAAATCCAGTTTGGAAATGTTTTCTCGTTCCCAAGCTGAAACTTAGGAACGAGGGTACTAAAGAATACAAAGAAACGCCAAGAATATTTTTATTTATCTTAGCGTTTCTTCGTGAACTTTGCGGCTGAATATTTCCTATTTATAAATTGTTATATTTCCTTCTTCTTTTCTGTATGAGTCATTCGCTGCCTGTTCTGCAAATTTCATGAGTTTTTGCACATTCTGCGTTTTGTCATCTTTACTGGCAATTCCCCAACCTATCCTACAAACATTGATCTTCGGTAGTTTCATAATTCTATTATGTACTCGATTAATTGTAATAAAACCGTTTTTACTTGATGTTTCGGGCATCAAAACCGCAAAAGTATCTTGATGTAGCTTACCAATAATATCTGTTTCTCTCAAATCATTTTTTATTATGTAAACTATTTCAATTAAAAGATCATTTGTCTCATGTTCACCAATAGTTCTAATGATACTCTCAAAGTTTTCAATTTTGATAACGGCAATTGTAAGATCTCGATCATAACGTTTCATCATTGAGAAAATAACATTGCTTTTTTCTATAAAAGCTTTATATGAATAGATATTTGCCGCTTCATATATACCTCGATGATGTTCTAACTCATTACTATGCAAATACAATTGTACAATTAATGATATAATTGAAGCGAATAATTTGATTTTTGTCATTTCTTCACTTTCAAATTCTTCGTTGAATTTATCAATGAACATAAATCCCAGTAATTCTTCATTTTGGTTTAGCGGATGTACTAATAAATGTGAATATTCTTTTTCAAATTTGTATCTTCCGGGAAAATGGATATCAAGAAGTTTAAAGTTCATGATTTCTTCTATCATAGGATCGTTTTTTGTGAAGATCGTATTTTTGGCAAAAGTATGACTGATATTGCGGGAAATTTTCATTCGAAAGATATCTGAATTTGGAACTTTAAGATAAACACCCATAGACTGAAAATCAAATTCATCTTCAATGTTGCGAATAATATGACTAAGATGCTCTTCCAATTCCTGTTTTTTAAGCAAATTTTGCAACATATCATCTAATGACAATAAGTTGAATTCCATTTTGCCTCCTAGCTTAAGATTCAATCCTCTCTGTCCAGGTTAATTCATATACTTCATCAGGTTTCAGTTCTTTTTCAAATTCAATCTGTGATGCGCTCTTTTTCTTAAAAGGTAAGCTATTTTTCATTATTGACCAATTACCATATAAATTATGAATCACAGTAATGGTTTTATTTTTTGCTGATCTATTTTTCAACGTTACTTTCATCTCACGCTCGATTATTTTGTTAGATAGTTTTACTCGTTCCATTGTAACTGTTTCAGCAACCAGATCAAAGGCATTTCCCGTAGTAAGAAGTATCTCTTCATCTTTTGCAGTATGGTCCAAACCATCTTCACCAATGAATTCTAATTCATTATCAGCATCATCCTTTTTATATATTTTTACAACACCCTTTGGTAATGGTATTCCTAATCCTTCTTTTTTGGAATTTATGAATTTTATCTTACTTTGAACATCGGTTGAGCCTGTGTTGTATTCATATCTTGATTCTGCATTAACCATTTTTGTTGGAAAAAGTCGTAATTGTTTAGTTTGGTTATTATTAATGTTTACGTTTTCGCTTAAAGTATACATGTGAAAATCATGAAATGCTTTTTCTTCAAAATCGGGAGCTCTGCCGGCATCTGATTCATAGGCTAATTTTGCATAAGAGCGTTGATCGAACTGTTTCATGATCTTCTGTACATCACCCGCAATAAGTTTGAGCTTTGTATCCATAAATGCTTTACCTGTCTGGTTAATTATTGTAACCCAACTATTGATCTCAAGTTTACCGATATCTTCATTCCAAACAGTATTATAAGTAACATCCCATTTCATGCCTGTACAGATATAAGAAAAATCAATAGGGAATTTACCTGCTTTTGGAGCATTCAATCGCCAGTGAAGAGTTGGCTTAAGGAAGAAATTCTTTGGAAGCTCTGCCAGGCTGATGTTTCTTATTTCATCCCTCTGGATAAGAATAAGCTTATTCGTATTATTCTCAATTATTCCAATTGTAGAATTGTCGTTAAATTGCAATTTGCCGATAAACTTTATATCATCTTCAGCGATTATCTCAATATTTTTTCCAATATACTTTTCTAATATTTTGGAAGTATTAGCAAGATCGTATTCATAATTCTGTGAAAAGATCTCAAGATTGCTTTTGAGAGGTTTAATAATTACTGAATTCGCTTCTATCGTACTTGGAATATCATCCATATAATAACTTTGAATTCCTTTTGATAGTGTAAGATCAATTGATGAACGAACCAATGAGAAGTTCTCATTGTAGATTGTTACCTGATCTTTTGCATTAAGGCATGTGATCAGGAATACGGCTAAAATAATTATTCTAAATTTCATTTCTCCTCCAATAATTAATCGATTACTTGTTTTATTTTTGATACTATCATATCAATACCGATCTTATTTTGACCGCCTTCCGGAATGATCACGTGAGCATATTTTTTGCTTGGCTCAACAAACTCAATGTGCATTGGTCTTACAGTGGATAGGTATTGATCTACAACAGATTGGAAATCTCTTCCGCGTTCTGTTATATCACGCTGGATCCTTCTCAATATCCTAATATCTGCATTTGTATCAACAAAGATTTTTATATCCATCAAGTTTCGTAACTCAATATTTTCAAATATTAGAATTCCCTCTATAATAATAAGTTTAGTTGGTTCTTTTGTTATTGTCCGTTCTATTCTTGTATGGGTTTTAAAATCGTATACCGGCATCTGAATTGATTGATTATTTTTAAGTTTATGAATGTGTTGAATTAGAAGTTCATTATCTAAAGTACTTGGATGATCGAAATTTATTTTATCTCGTTCTTCAGGTGGGAGATGTCCAAAATTCTTATAATAACTATCCTGAGGGATAGTGGTTATTTTGTCCTTAACTTCTCTTTGAATAGCATTAGTAATTGTACTCTTACCAGAACCGGTTCCACCGGAAATTCCAATCACTACGGGAGTTTTCATCTGTTAACACTCCTTTTTTTAGGAATAATTTTATTGTAAACTGCTACATTAATTCCAGAATCTATATTCAATGTTACACTATCAAAAAGCTCACTACTTTCAATGTAGTCAAGATATTCTTTAACTGTATCTTTATGTGATATAACATTATCAGCAACTACTATTGCGTTTCGGCTCATCTTATTAAGAAGTAATTTGATGTAATCAATATAATTGATCTTACCGGCATCAATAAAAATAAAATCGTATTTATAAGTTAACTCAGGAATAATCAGTTCAGCTTTTCCCAGACGTTGAATTACATTATTACGATTTATAAGATTATATTTTGCCAATGCGAATCTGTCCTCATCAACTTCGATAGTATCTACAACCGCACCGCAAGTCTCCGCAGCAAGAGATAACCAAAATGTTGAAAACCCGTTTGAGGTTCCTATCTCTAAAATATGTTTAGGTGCTTTTATTTTTACAAAAGTATACAACAATTCAGCTGTTTCTTGAGGTATATTCCACAAACGTTGCATATTATTCTTCTGAACTTCAAATCTTGCAAGTTCATGTTTATATTGTTCTTTTAATCTTTCCATTTATAGTTCCCAAAAGTTCCTCTTAAACCAAAAATAACAAAATATGGAATGTATATCAGCTCAGCAATAGGGAAAACCCACATTAATCTCAATCTTTTCACTCTTGCTAAAAAAAGCGTTAAAAGCAAAAATTCAGGCAATATCTTTAAAATAAGAATAATTATAAAAAAAGTTAATGAAAACTTAGCAAAAAGAAATCCAAAAAAACTAATACTGAAAATTAAATAATAAATAAAAATAAACAGAGTCATAATTTTAATTGGTAATGTGTAATATCGCCATTTTGATCCGCGTCGTATTTCCTGCTGCATTTGAGAATTGATTGTTTCATTTCTACCGGTATTGACAATTGAATCCGGATGGAACATAAATTTCATTCGGCGCACAAATTTCCCCATTTTCTGTATCATAAGAACATCATCACCAGACTTTCTCTTACCAATATCCCCGAATCCACCAACCAAATGAAACAGTTCTTTGCGATAAGCCATATTCCCTGCTGTAATTGTAATACCCAAGTTCCAACCAAAACTTCCAGCAATTACAGCAAAAAGAGAAGACCTTTCCAGATTCTTTAGATATTTTAAAAATTTATTCTTATAATTTACGTAAGAATAACCTGCAACAACATCAGTATTTTCAGTAAAATGATTATTAATCTGTTTAAGCCAATTTTGGGTTGGGATACAGTCAGCGTCGGTAAATGCGAGGATATCATGCTTAGCTGCTCGTATCCCTGCGTCTATAGCGCCTTTCTTTCCTAAAAGGTGCTTCGATTCATTCTTGACCTGAATCAGCGTTATATTTCCATTCTCAGCTTGGAACTTTTTAACAATGTTTGCAGTATTATCTTCTGATCTGTCATCAACAACTATTATCTCAAAATTTTCATTTGGGTAGTTTTGGGATATCAGGGGATTAAGCAGACAGGGGAGAAGCTTCTCTTCGTTTCTAGCAGCTATTATCACGGAAATATTATTGATCTTTGTATTCTTTGAATTCTCTAAAAACACAATCCCAATAAAAAAAGAGAATATTATCGTGAAGTACAATATCGCAAATATGTATATAATGAGTTCCATACTTTCCATAATTCACAGTTGTTCATGCAAAAACCTTGACCGTGAACCCTTTCTAATAAATTTCTATTTCAAATATTGAAATTGTTAAAATTTAGTCAATGATATTGGAGAGAAATTAATGGGAGTATTTCCAAAATTCATTTTTAGGGTGAAGATTAAAGAGAATCTAATTGCACTCACGTTTGACGATGGACCTCATCCGGAGTTCACAAAAGAGCTTCTTGATCTGTTTAAAGAGAAGGGCATTAAAGCTACATTCTTTGTTACCGGTAAAAAAATAGAAGAACATAGAGACATAATAAAAAGATTGATCGCAGAAGGGCATGAACTTGGTAATCATTCTTATTCTCATAAAAATTTAATATTTAAGAAAAAGAGCATAATAAAAGAAGAAATTCAAAAAACAGATAATTTATTGCGTGGACTTGGTGTAAAAGGTGAAATCCTTTTCCGACCTCCGTTTGGAAGACTATCATTTACTGCCCTTACAGTTCTTGCCTCTCTGAATAAAAAAGTGATTCTATGGAATGTTCCAACAAAAGATTATAAAGAATGTGATCCAAAGGTTATTTTAAAAAGAATTTATAAAAGGATCAAACCCGGATCTATAATTGTATTACATGATTCTGGAGTAGAAAGAATTGGAAAGGAAATAGTTAGGCAAGCAACTATTATCGCAGTTAAAGAACTTATAAATGAATTACCAAAAAAAGGATACAACTTTAGAACGGTTTCACAATTAATTAATTATTGAATCTGTATCTTCGATAAAATTTGCGATCGTAGGTGATTCTCTTTTAATATCATCCAAAGTCGGATTTGTTATAACTTTCTTACTTTTAACTTCTTCCAAAGTGAAATCAACCTTAATCTTCAAATTAAAGTGTTTTGAAAAAATATCAGAAATGAGTTCTTTTTCATCCTTTAACATATCATATGCTAATGAATTAGCAGAAGCTAAATGAAGGAAATTGTTAGATAAGTTACGTATTTGACATTTAACAAAATAATTAGCTACTATTGGCTTCTGCTTAGAGAGCACTTTTGCTATATCCTCAAAATTTTCTTCAACGACTTCAACAGTTAATTTATCGATCTTAGGTTTTTCCTGTTCAGCCTCTTTTTGAATATCAGATTTCACTTCCTCTGTTTTTTCATGCATAGTTGTCTCTTGCTGTTGTGGAATGATCGTTTTCTTTTCTGGAACAGGTTGCAACTGAATGGGTTTACCAGTATTTATCGAATCAATTAGCTTATCAAGAGATTGTAGTTCTGTCAAACGTGATATTTTTATAAACGCCATTTCTGCAACCAGGATTGGATTACTGCTGCTTTTAATATCCATTTTGGTTTTAATCAGGATAGTCATTATATACAAAAGGTCACCATCCTCAAATTTACCTGATATCTCCAGCATTTGTTTTCTATTAGCATCTGATATAGTTGGAATTTCGATCTCAAGCTTTAAAAGAAGCAGATTTCGAATATAATCAAGCATTCCATTCAAAAATTCCTGAATATCATTTCCTTTTTCTAATATATCGTGCAAGAATTTAATAATATTCGATGCATTCTTCTCTGAAATGGAAACCAGTATCTTATAAAAAACATCTGTATGTACAATTCCGAAAATAGAGAGGACATCAACAAGCGAGATGTAATCTTTGCCGTAAGCAAGAACCTGATCCATCAAAGAAAGGGCATCACGCATGCTGCCGTCAGCTTTTTTAGCTATGGCAAATAATGCTTCCGGATCAATGGAAACCTCATCGATCTTACAAATAGAATTCAATCTATCTATAATTGCAGGAATGGGAATCCTGTTAAAATCAAAACGCTGGCATCTGGAAATAATTGTGGGTATAACTTTATGAGGTTCAGTTGTAGCAAAGATAAACACAATATTCTCTGGTGGCTCTTCCAATGTTTTAAGAAGTGCATTAAAGGCATTTTTAGAAAGCATGTGCACTTCATCAATGATGTAAATTTTATTACGTGAGTTTGAGGGTGCATACATCAGCTCTTTCTGAAGATCACGAATATCTTCTACGCCGGTATTAGAGGCACCATCGATTTCAATAACATCAGAGGAATTTCCCTGTGTGATCTCTGTACAATTCTGGCAAACATTGCAGGGTGTTGTTGTAGGACCATCATTCAAACAGTTCAGACTTTTTGCAAAAATCCTTGCCAATGAAGTTTTGCCGACACCTCTGGGACCTGTAAAAAGATACGCCTGTGCTGTTCTATCCATCTCAATTGTGTTCTTAAGTATCTTTGTTATGTGATCTTGAGCATAGACTTCATCAAATGTTTGCGGTCTGTATTTCCTTGCTAATATTAAATATGCCATTTATTCCTCATTATCCAATTTTCACTTTATGGAATTTCAATTATAGCATATATTTGTCAATTAAAAATCTTCCGGTTCTCAATCAATTTGATATAACTTGGTAATTGGTTTGAATTTACTTTTTTCTTGACTCTGAATCAGTATTTTTTTTCTTAAATTGCATGTGCAGAAGTGGCGGAATTGGTAGACGCGCTAGGTTCAGGGTCTAGTGAGCAATAGCTTGTGGGGGTTCGAGTCCCCCCTTCTGCACCAATTGTAAATTCTAATAATATTTTCAGTTTATAATAAGCTTAAGTTATAAAACCATAGGGGACGAGAACCCTCTCCTTGCTGATTTCGACCACGAGATGGGAACCGATTTCGAGATTACGAGGAATTGGCATCGAAGTAGCGCTGGCATAGAAGAAACGGTGTTTCTTCGTATCAGCAATCCCCCCTTCTGCACCAATTTTAATTATCCTAATTTTTAACATTTTTTATTCTTTCAAAAAATAATTTGACACACGTACGTTTTAACGTACTTTGTCTTTGTGTTTAATTAGGAGGGTATATGACAACAATAAATGCAACCGAAGCAAGAGCAAAATTATACAGGCTGATAGATAAAACAGCTGAAAGCCACAAACCGATTATCATTTCCGGAAAACGTGGAAATGCAGTTCTTGTTTCAGAAGAGGACTGGAACGACATTCAGGAAACTCTTTTTCTTATATCAATTCCAGGAATGCGTGAATCAATTGTTGATGGATTGAAAACTTCTGTGGAGGAATATTCTGAGGAACTTAAGTGGTAAACTGGAAACTGGTTTACTCAAAAGCAGCTCAAAAAGATGCAATAAAATTATCACAATCGGGATTGAAGAATAAAGCATTAAAAGTTTTAGAGATACTCAAAACCGATCCGTTTCAAAATCCACCCACGTATGAGAAACTTGTTGGTGATCTTAAAGGAGCTTATTCTCGAAGAATTAATATCCAGCATAGAATTATTTATCAAGTTCTCAAAAAAGAGAAAATCGTAAAAATAATTCGTATGTGGACGCATTATGAGTGAATAAAGACGATTCATGAATTCTTAAATATATGGAAATACCTTGCGAACGGTTTTACTTCCTTCGCAATGGTTTTGTTAGATTACCTTAGATATTTTCTCGTTAACAAGTTGTACTCGTTAACACAAATGCTTTGTAAGTTTTACTTACGAATTCAGTTAATCTTTTTGGAAAACAATCTGCGAACAAGAGAATTTCAATTTTTCAATTTAGAAAAAATGTTCAATTAAAATCTTAATGCCTACTCCTATTAAAATAACACCACCAATGATCTCGATCTTGTTCTCAAACATTGAACCTGCTTTAGTACCAATGTAAACACCGGCAAATGAAAGCAGGAAAGTAATTAGTCCAATTATGATAACCGGTTCTACAATAGTTACATTTAAAAATGAAAAACTAAGTCCAACAGCTAAAGCATCTATACTGGTTGCGATTGCTAATACGAACAGGACTATTAATTTACGGGGATCGGTCTTCTTTTCCGCTTCTTTTAAAACGGTTGATTCATAGATCATTTTACCGCCAATGAATGCCAGCAGTCCAAAAGCAACCCAATGATCAAAAGCAGCGATATTTGAGCTGAAACTGTTTCCAACCAGCCAACCGATAAGTGGCATTACTGCCTGAAATCCGCCAAAGAATAATGCTATTCGAAGTGCATAACTTAAGCGAACTTTTTTTAAAGTGACACCGCTGGCAATAGATACAGCAAAAGCGTCCATCGCTAGACCAAGAGCAATTATCATTATTGTTACCAAATTCATTTAATCTCCAGAAACAAAACTTAAATTAAAAGATAATTGGTAAATGATTTTATTAAATACCTTGCAACGGCTTCTTTCACAAATTCTTAGAAGTTAGCCATTTCAAGGTTGGGAAAAGAAAAATATTGACCACAAAACATTAGTAACAAATCTCAAAATATATAGTATAAAAGATTTAAAGGAGTCAATATGGAATCAATAATAATTAAATTGATTGATCTAATTGTATTTTTTGTTGCAAATCCTCTTAAAAGAGATTTTGAAGTTGGAAAGTTATTAAAAAAAGTTGGATTATTAAAATTAGAAGCGAATTTTGATTCAAAATTTATTCATTCAATAATTGAATTTGGAAAAGATAAAACTAATCATCAATTCATTGTTGTATTGAAAGATAAAAAACTACGTAAAGAATTTCAGAATGGAATTGTAAATGATGATTTAGATGAATTCAAGAAGAAAGCAGAATTTGCGCTACATAAAAAACTATCTTTAGATAATGTAACTACAGATAAACCATACGAGCAAATTATTGATGAATTTGTTAAAACTTTTGAATCTGTTGATAAAAAAACAGAAAGTAAAACTATACTAGATTTCATTAATGATACTAATCATAACCTATTTGAACTTTCTGAATCCAACTACAAAAACTCCTTTGAATATAAAATAGACAAATATAAAAAAGACTTAGTTAATTCTTTCAAAACAAGTTATCCAGAAAAAGAGCCTTACGTTGATTTAAATGGAGTAATGAAAAAACCAAGTAAAATAAGATTCCCTGCAAAAAAACTAAAAAAAGGAGAACCTGTTGAAGATTCTTTTATTGATTTAGATGCAACTGCTGAAAAACATTATAATCCAATAGATTCTTATATAGATGTTTGGTTAGCTGATCCCAATAAAAATTTTCTTATAATATTAGGAGAATATGGCACAGGAAAAACAACACTTTGTCATTATATAGCATATAACCTGGAAAAAAGTATCCTTGAAAATTCGATTGAGACAAAAATATTAGATCCAGATAAAAGAACACCAATAATATTTAATCTAAGGAATTTCAGGAACCAAAGTCTCGATGCATTTCTAATATCAGAATTGAGCATGAATGCCAATGAAGTATCATTTATGGATTTTAAAGAGAGATTAAAAAAGGATGAGCTTATTTTGATATTTGACGGCTTTGATGAAATGGCAGCAGAAATAGATGTAAGGGGAAAAACAATTAATTTCGATTTTATATTTGATATTTTAAAAATCTATAAAAATAGTAAAATCATACTTACAAGTAGAATTGAATATTTCCAATCATTGCAAGAACAATCAGAAGCATTAAAGACTAATGAAGAAAATGTAGATACTATCTACATAAAATTATTTGAAGAACCTCAGATATTAGAATTCATAGAAAGAATGAAAGGAGAACCAAGTAAAAATTGGGAAGAAATAAAAGCCATTAACGGACTGAAAGATCTTGTAAGACGACCTGTTCTATTGAACCTGATTGTAAAGCATCTCAAGAAAATCCTGCAAGAAGCAAAGAAAGAAGTAAAATCTATAGATGTATTCAAAGCAGCCATTGATGATGAATTAAAAGAGATCAGAAAGAAATTCAGAAAAGATGATAGAGATTATGGGACTGATGACGCCACCAGGATGAGAATCTTAAAGAAGGTTTGTATATCTCTTTTCATCAAAAATCAACTCAGCATTCCAATTATAGAAATAGCAGATTATGCTAAGAATGATCCTGATTTAATAAATAGAAACGCAGCACAAATAGAAAATTATCTAACAAACTTCCATACCTACACGTTTTTTGCTAGAGATAGAGATGATATTTTTAGAATATCCCATAAAGCATTTATAGATTATCTGGCAGCAAAAGAATTGTTTATGGAAATAAATAATAATATTGAAAATATTGGGAAACAACAATTCAATGCAGCAATTATTCATTTTATATGCGAAATGAAACCAGATCGTACAATACTTGAAAAGTTAGTGAAAGAAGAAGATACCACCGAAGCTAAAAAATGGGTAAAAAGTAATGCTGTAAACCTTATACTGAAAATTGATAATCCAAAATATGATGGGAATGTAGATTTTAATAACAATAAAATAAGACTATCCGATACAAATCTAAAAGACATCTCCATATTACAAGAATTGAAGAATATAACAGAATTATACTTATCCAATAATCAAATCACCAATCTCGAACCGTTACAGGAACTGAAGAATTTAACTTTATTACTTTTAGATGATAATCAAATCACCAATCTTGAACCGCTGCAGGAATTGAATATTTTGAAAGTGTTACATATAGACAATAATCATATCAGCAATCTTGAACCGCTAAAGGAATTAAAGAATCTGAGAGTGTTATATTTAAACAACAATCAAATCAGCAATCTAGAACCGTTAAAGGAATTGAAGAGTATAACCGATTTACAGTTATCTAAGAATATAATTACAAATTTAGAATCGTTAAAGGATTTGAAGAATATTACTAATTTGTGGTTAAATTCTAATAAAATCATCTATCTTGAACCCATACAGGAATTAAGAGAATTAACTTGGTTAAGATTAGAAAATAATAAAATTATAAATTTAGAATCGTTAAAGGATTTGAAAAAGTTAATAGGTTTAGTCTTATCAGCAAATCAAATAATACATCTGGAACAATTAAATTATTTGGAGAAAGTAGAGAATTTATGGTTAACAAATAACCAAATCTCTAATCTCAAACCACTTAAGGAATTGAAGAATCTAATTCAATTATATTTAACAGAAAACCAAATTACAGACCTTATACCGCTCAAGGAATTAAAGGAGCTAAAGTATTTATACCTATCCAGCAACCAAATCAGCAATCATGATTCATTAAAGGAAATGAAGAATTTAGAGATTATAAGTCTATCCAACAATCCACTAAAAGAATCACAAATCATAGAACTTGAAGAAGCAATACCAGACACAAATATTATTTTTGATTAAGATCATCAAGAAATATAAAGAATTTAAAAAGAGGCAACCGTTAAGTTGCCCCTACATATATTTTCTTTGTGGTCTCTGTGTCTCAGTGGCTCTGTGTTGAAACCTACTTTGCTACAAT
>DAOUTP010000076.1 GCA_030626645.1 Candidatus Cloacimonadota bacterium | reverse complement strand
GGATTGATTTTAAATTGATTTAAGAATTCTTCAATTCTTTTCTTCCCTTCTCTTGATTCTACCATTGTAATCGGTATCTGATCATTGAATATTTTTTGTGGTTTATTTATCCACAAAGCCATCTGTTTTTTAAGCAGATCAATGTATTCCATTTGCGAATCAGATTTTCCTTTTAGCTGCATAATTTCCGAACTTTGTAAATGGTATTCACATTCATTTGGACATTTTTCATCAACTCTTAAAACATTACAATCTTCCCAACAAATATCGAATCCTTTTCTTATGCAGAATCTTGTTCCTGTTTTTGTCTTACATATCTTACATTTTTTCTTTTTGAAAATCTTCAATTCTATTCTCCTAAAGTCATTTCCAGTGTTGGCGGCATTCTGCGTTTAAATTCGGAATGCTTTATCATTTTTATCATTTTTTCTATTATGCCTTTTTCTTTACAATCTTAACTTCGATTTCTATTTTGATTAGGTTGCATGAGTTCTATCTATTGATTTGATAACAATCATAGATTCTCCTAATATTCTCTTTCTCTTACATTAGCAAACCATGCATATCCTACCGAAAAGACTAATGAAGAGCCAGCAAACATTTCTCCTCGATTTTGCCACTCGGGATTTTGGTAATGAACTCTTAAACGAATACAATGATCTGATACTACATAATTGTTTTCATTGCGATTTAACAATATATCAAGAATTAAACTTATTGTATATGCAGGATATAGACTGATAGTTTTTGTATCACTATCTTCTTTTGCGGAACCAAACTGCATGCCAGCGATACCAACATTAGGAACTATTCGTATTTTATTCTTTAAAATCAAAGGATATCCCACACCTATACCATATTTCATTAATGAAACTTTTCTACCTTCTGCCCATACATCACTCGAATTTATATCCTTTTTTATTTTACACATATCAAAATCAAAATTTAAATGCAAAGAAAAATGTTCATTCAATATATCAAAATATGAATTCATCCCGTAATGATTATCAAAATACTCTTTCAAATTACCACTGAACACACCATAATTCAAATTTAATCCAAAAATCGCACCAGTATTTGTTATTCTATAAATTGTTCGTAATTGTCTTATTTTGGATTCGAATTCGGAAGATGGAAATTTCGAAAGAAAACTTGTTGCTCTTTCGTTAAAGAAATCACTTGAATCATACAAGAAATAATCAAGTACAAGTTCTAAATATTTTTTTTTATCCTCAGATAGTTCAGCATCATTTATTTTTTCTATTAGCAAATCTAAGTTTGATTTGGTTTTTTCTAATAATAGTAATTGGATTTTTGTTGTCTCCCCTAAATTGGATCGATATCCTCTATGAGAGTAGTAATATCCTGGATTTGATGGAACGATATCTAATAGTTCAGAATATTTTTCTAACCATAAATATATTAAAAATCTATTTTTCTCATTCCCAAATATCTGTTGCTCAGTATAATATTTTTGCAATACATTCAATATTGAATCAACTTTTGAATAGTTATTTTCCTCGAAATAATCGATGATCAAATGTTGTGCTCTATCAAGAAATTGTTCTCCAGAAAGATTATAATTTGCAATTTCGTTAATGATATTATCTTGTTGATCAGCATAAACACTAATGATGATACAAAATAATATTAATAAAATATTTAAACGTATTTTCATACATTCTCCTTAAATCATCTTAGGTGTTGGTGGCATTCTGCGTTTAAATTCGGATTTTTTTATCATTCTTTTAACTTTTTCTATTCTTTCTTTGGAGAAAATTGAGATCAGTTTTATCTCATCTTTCTTCATTTCTAGCATATTGTACAATATTTCATCAAGTTCACTATAAGTTATTCCCATTTCATCTTCGTCAGTTTGCCCTTCCCAAAGATCTGCTGTCGGTTTTTTAGAAATCACATTTTGCGGTAATTCCAATATCCCAGCTATTTTGTAAACCTCGGTTTTGTAAAGATGACCAATTGGTTCAAATGCACAAGCGCTGTCACCATATTGAGTGCAGTAACCGATCATTAATTCTGAAAGGTTTCCAGTTCCTGCAACTAATGCTTTATATTTGGCAGAAAGATCATAAAGCACACACATCCTTTCTCGCGCCATTCGGTTCCCTTTGCGGAGAATATCTGCATCTGTAGTATATTTTTCAAAATAAGTATCTACCATTGGAGAAATATCGATCAATTCGTGTTTTATGCCCAATACTTCAGCTACTTTCACAGCATCATTCAGACTGTTGGGATGGCTTTTGCGATATGGAAGCATTACACCGAAAACATTTTCCTTCCCAACAGCTTTAACGCATATAGCTGCAGTTACAGATGAATCGATACCACCTGATAAACCTACTATAAGTTTAGAGAAACCAGCAGATGACAACTGAGCTTGTATAAATTTTACTATTAATTCAACTTGTTCATTAAGGTTGATCACACGCATATTGATGCTCCTATTTACCAAATTAATATTAATTTGCAAATAAGTTTTTAAACATATCAAGGTCAAGCAAATTATTCCTTAAATTATTGTAATTTCAATGAGAATAATCCTTTCTAGAAACTGCTTGACATTAGGCTATTCCTTTTAATCTTCGAATCAATATTAATAAAATTTAAATAAAAATAAAGGAGTTTGAACATGAACATCAATGAGATGAAATCCAAACACAATTTATTAAAAGATTTTTCTTATGAATTAGGGGAAATTGAAAAAGGCTATACAAATAGGACATTGTATGTAAATCTGAGTAATAACGAAATAAAGGAAAAACCCGTTACTCAGCTTATGAAAGATAAATTCATTGGTGGAAAAGGATTTGGTTTAAAATTACTTTGGGACGCTACAAAACCAGATACGAAATGGGATGATCCTGAAAATGAAATAATCATTTCTCCCGGACCTATCGGTGGAATAACTCAATATGCCGGCGCAGGAAAATCACTTGTTGTATCACTTTCTCCTCTTACAGATATTGTTATTGATAGCAATGTTGGAGGTTATTTCGGTCCCTTCCTCAAGTTTGCTGGATTTGATGCTCTTGAGATTCAAGGAAAAGCAAAGAGTGATGTAATTGTAATAATTGATGGGAAAAATGGAACTGTGAGAATTGAAAACGCACCAGAAGAAGCTATTAATAGTCACATTTTAGCTGAACAACTCACGGATATGTATGCTGAATCTGAAAATAAAAAGAATTTTGTTTCTGTTGTCTCAGCCGGATTAGCTGCTGAAAACAGCCATATTGGTGTTCTTAACTTTAGTTTCTATGATAAAAAAAGAAAGAAAGTTCGTCTTAAACAAGCAGGTCGTGGTGGAATTGGAAGCGTTCTCAGAAATAAAAAAATCAAAGCTATTGTTGCTATTGCCGATGGCATCAAACCAAATAATGTCGTAGATATTGACGCAATAAAGGAATGCGGTGCTCGATTTAATAAAGAAATACGTGAACTTGATGATGATCAATGCAGAATGAGAAAGGAAGGTACAGCTCATCTGGTAGAAATTATGGATGATTATGATCTTTTACCAACAAACAACTTCAAATACGGCTCACACAAAGACATAATGAATATCCACTCAAGTGTTTGGCGTTCAAAATTCACACAAGGTGTTTTTGACGGCTGCTGGATCGGCTGCACAATGGCCTGTGCAAAAGCTGTAGACGGTTTTGAACTTAAAACAGGACCTTATAAAGGTGACAAAGTTATCGTTGATGGACCTGAATATGAAACAGTTGGCGGTCTTGGTTCAAATTGCGGGATATTCGATGCGGATCACATTATAGAAGCTAATTTCTATTGCGATACTTATGGAATTGATACAATTTCATTTGGTACGCTTACAGCTTTTTTAATGGAATGTTATGAAGCTGGAATTATCAGTAAAGAAATTACAGGTGGTCTTGAATTTACTTTCGGAAATAAAGATGCAGCAATTGAACTCATGCATCAAATGGCACGTGGTGAAGGTTTTGGCGTTATCGCAGGCTTGGGTATAAGAAAAATGAAAGCATTTTTTGCAAAAGAATATGGAGCCGATATTAACTTCTTAAATGATATTGGAATGGAAAATAAAGGTTTGGAATATTCTCAGTATGTTTCCAAAGAATCTTTAGCTCAGCAAGGTGGATATGCTATGACTAATAAAGGTCCTCAACATGATGAAGCCTGGTTGATCTTTATGGATATGGTTAACAAACAGATTCCAACATTTGAGGATAAAGCAGAAGCTTTACACTATTTCCCGATGTTCAGAACCTGGTTTGGTTTGATGGGCTTATGCAAACTCCCATGGAATGATGTAGAACCGGCAAACAATGCAGAAACCGATGAACCTGGGAAAGTTCCAGAACATGTTCAAAACTACATTACTATCTTTAATGCAGTTACAGGTTTAAATATTGATAATAAAGAGATGATAAGACAATCTGAGCGAGTATATAACTTCCAGAGAACTTTCAATATTAGACGCGGATATGGTCTCAGAAAACATGATGCTCAGCCTTATCGTGCAGCAGGACCTGTTACGAGTGAAGAGTATGAATCACGATCTGATAGATATGATAAACAACTATTGGAAAATATTAAAGTAAATCCTGAAGGAAAAACAACTGAAGAAAAAGTTGCGATCCTGAGAGAATATAAAGAAAATATGTATGAGCAACTTCTGGATGCAGTATATAATCGTCGTGGTTGGACAAAGAACGGGGTTCCAACAGTTGCACATCTGAAAGATCTGGGAATGGATTTACCGGAAGTTCTCGAGATCGTTGAACCTTTGCAATGATAAAATGTGATAAATAATGCACATTTATCTCTCTGAGGAATGCTAACAGAGGCATTCGACGAAGAGTCTTCTTGTAAAGCGTTTGAGATTCTTCGATAGAAAAGCATGAAGAATTTCTCAGAAAGACCGAGTGTGTTGTTTCAATAAACAGAGAAGTAAAATATGAATAAAAAAGATTTTTTTTCTCAACATGATCCAAAGATAGTCCCTGTGCTTCAAAAAGCTGTAATCGGAATTGCCGGAGCAGGTGGGCTTGGTTCCAATATTGCTGTTTCATTGGTTAGAGCAGGAATCGGAAAACTGATCGTGGCTGATTTCGATAAAATTGAACCTTCCAATCTGAACAGACAACAGTTCTTTTCAGATCAAATTGGAATGCCAAAAGTGATAGCACTGCTGGAAAACTTGAATAAGATCAGTCCATTTACCAAATATCAAGTACATGAGATAAAACTGCACAAAGATAACATTCCTTATATCTACAAAGATGTGGATATTATGGTAGAAGCTTTTGATAAAGCGGAAATGAAAACAATGCTGATCGAAACATGGCTTACTAACTTTCCCGATATGCCCATAATTGCAGCTTCCGGATTATCAGGCTGGGGAAAAAATGAAATTCTTCATTCAAGAAAAATTGATAATCTCTACATTTGCGGAGATGAAGAAACAGAACTGCAAACCGGCATCTCCCCAATGGCTCCTCGCGTGGGAATAGTTGCAAATATGCAGGCAAATCTTGTTTTGGAATTGTTACTCAGGGAAATATAAAGTGAAGCACAGAGCCACTGAGACACAGAGGTAACAGAGAATGAATGATATTAAAAAAATAAAAATAGTAGATTCCCGATTTCTCGGGAATGGCAAATAACATAATAGGTTATCAATAAATGAAAACAATTACGGTTAATGAAATTTCCCTCAAATGGGAAGAAAATATGAACATCAATGTAATTCTGAAAAGAATGAATTATACATTTAGAATGTTGGTTGTGAAGGTAGACGGTAAACTAATTAAGAAGCATGAATATGAGTCTACAGTTGTATCTCCTGGCTCTGACGTGAAAGTCATTCATCTGATCAGTGGAGGGTAGAATATATTTTTTATTTACAGAGAATCATAAGAAATGTTTTTTTGTCTTAGAGGTTTTTATGAAGATATTTGTATTATTAATAAGCTGTTTTGTGCTTTATTCCTGTTCGGAACACAAACTTGTTAAAGATTTTGAGAAACAAGACATTCCCGAATCGGCAGCAGGTCTGGAAGAATTCCAAATAGGCGACGAAGAAGAAGATAATGTCATAACACAAAAGAATGCTAATGCAAGATTAGTATATGCTGATAATCTCATAAAACTTGGTGATTACCAGTTAGGCATTAGAATCTACTTGGAAGTTTATGATGATGATAAATACAGAGAAGATCAGAGAGATGACGCACTATTCAAGTTAGGATTAACCTATGAAAGTGTTCTATTTGAAAATGCTGATTATAATAAATCAATTTACTATTATAATTTATTAATAACCGAATTCCCTTTATCAGATCGCCGGCTTGAAGCTTATCAGAGAAGTGAATCATTGAGATTGCAAATTGAAGAAAGAGAGATTTATAAGAAAAACAATACAACTGAATAGAGGGAAATCAATGTTTAAAACAAACGAATATTTTGAAGGAAAAGTAAAATCCATAGCTTTTAAAGATACTGAAAGTGATGCAACAATTGGCGTTATGGCTGAAGGTGAATATGAATTTGGAACTTCCAAAATGGAAGTAATGACTGTTATCAGCGGAAAATTAAAAGTAAAATTACCCGGTTGTAATTGCTGGAAAGAATATGGGAAATATGATTCCTTCACCGTTCAAGCTAATAAAAAGTTTTTTGTGAAAATTGAAGGAGAATCTACTTATATTTGCCGTTATTACAATGAATCGGATTGTGGATGCGGTTGTAATTGCAGTTAAATTGGTTCATGCTAAAGAGTTTATTTCTATTTATTACACTATTGATTGTTGTCATAGGATCCATAAACTTATTTTCTGCTGAAAAACCTGATCTTGAACTATTTGAAGGAAAGCTCAAAAATATGGGCGGCGAATGGTTTATCATCTCCGATGGAGATTTCTTTCAATTAGCTTTAGCACCTGAAGATTTCCTTTTAGAGAACAATGTTGTTCTTACACCTAAAGAACCTCTTAAAGCTGAAGGCGTAATAGTTGATGAAGTGATCAGTGTTTTCCGCATTCATACAAATGATTCCATAATAGAACTGAGAGATATTTCGGGAAATCCTTTATGGCAGGAAGATAAGCAGATTGGTCATTATAAAATTAATCCAAAAATGTGCATTGGTTGTAAACTATGTGTGAGTGTCTGCCCCACCGATGCTATTTCAATGGTACACGGACGTGCAGTTATCAATGCTGACAAGTGTATCGACTGTGGAATCTGTGAAAATGGAAATGGTGACTATCAAGGCTGCCCTACTAATGCTATAAAGAAGCAGGAATAATTGATAACTTAGAAAGTTAAATAAATATTCAACTCCGAAGTTTCTTTCGGAGTTTTTTATATTTGAACTCTGGTTACCAAGCCCCTGTCATTCCCGTCCCGCCACTACGGGAGGAATCTATGAACTTGAAAAAAGTAAGATTCCCAATCAAGTTGGGAATGATAGCATTTTTATTTGTGAATGATAATGATTATTATACGGAATGACAGCGTTCTTTTAATGTCATCCTCGCGATCCATTCTCCGTAGCAGTGCTACTGCGAAGGATGAAAAGCGGGGATCTAAGAACATTAAAAAAGTGTGCAATTCCCAAGATAAGTTGACAACCGATTCTAATAAAATTATTTAGAATCAATAATTCATGGAGGTAATTTTGGATTGTCCGGTTTGCAAAAATGAACCTATGATCGTATTGGAACTTAATGAGGTTGAAATAGATTATTGTTTAAGCTGCAAAGGTATTTGGTTAGATACCGGAGAATTGGAATTACTTTTAGAAAGCAGTACTGAAACACAAGATTTTTTAAACTCTTTTAATATGGATGATCAATCAAAAGAAAAGAAACATAAATGCCCGATATGTAATAAAAAAATGGATAAGATCTTAGTGATCGGAGATAAAAAAGTACACATAGACAAATGCAGATTCAATCACGGGATATGGTTCGATGCTGGTGAATTGGAAGATATT
>DAOUTP010000372.1 GCA_030626645.1 Candidatus Cloacimonadota bacterium | reverse complement strand
CTCTTTTATAAATTATGATATTATTTTTGGCACTCACAAATTCAAAATTTCCTCTACGGATTGAAATATTATTTTTTCTGATCTTGATCAGTTTTTTATACCAGTTTTTTAGTTCTAATGAGTCTTTGGAATTTTTGAAATTCCAGTTAAATGGTCTGCGATTATCCGGATCGTACCCTCCCATCATAGCGATCTCATCACCATAAAAAATATGAGGAACTCCCACGAAAGTCATTTGAAATAAAACTGCCAGCTTCAATTTTGCAATATTTCCTTTTGCTGATTCCAGAAAACGGAAAGTATCGTGACTATCCAGTAGATTCATCATCACTTGTGTAGCTTGAACAGGGTATCTTTGCAATCCAGTTTCAATGATCTCAGCAAAATCTTCTGCCGTTGAATTTTCAATAAAGAAATCATAAACCGGATCCTTGAAATATTTATAATTCATCACAGCATCGAAATATTCTTGTGTAACCCATTCTGCAGCATTATGCCAGATCTCACCAACCAGATATGCATCAGGTTTTGTTGATCTTACTTTTTTGCGGAATAGCTTCCAAAACCAGAATGGAACTTCATTCGGGATATCAAGTCTAAATCCATCAATATCAAATTCTTTCAGCCAAAATTCAGCAACATCAAGGATATAATCAACAACGTCTTCATTTACATTTGCTTCATCCTGATCTTTAATATAATTTTCTTCAGGATGTTCTCGATCAAGATCAAAATTCAGATCCGGCATTATTGAATGTCCCCACCAACATTGATAATATTCTTTTGCATCAAAATCTTCCTGGAGATTTTTCGGGATCGGCCATTTATGCCAGTCAAACCAATGGTAGTATTTTGAGTTCTCCCCTTTTTTTAAACAATCCTGAAATGCAAAGAAACCAACGCCAACGTGATTAAACGCGAAATCAACGATCACTCGAATTCCATTCTGATGAAGCTTTCTTACAAGTTGTATAAATTCATCATTTGTGCCGAAATGCGGATCGATCTTAAAATAATCATAAGCTTCATATTTATGATTGGAGGCTGCCTGCACCAGTGGATTGAAATATATGATCGTGATACCTAAATCTTTCAAATACTCTATTTTCTGATTAACACCCTCCAAATCACCACCATAAAATAAATAATGTCTATTCTTATCTTCCTTAAGAACTTTTGTGTTATTCCAGTCATCGATAAACTTGAATTTTCCTTCTCTTGCAGCGGGAGATAATTTGTTCTCCTTTTTATAATACCATTCGGAAAAATCAGGATCGATCTTGTGATTCCCATTACAAAATCTATCGGTTAATATCTGGTAGAAAACGCCGTCCTTAACCCAATCAGGTGTATTGAATTCCTCAGCTATGTGATCAATTATTTCTGCCTTTCTACCTACAAAAACAACCGAATTGCGATTCCCAAACTTATCTTGCGAAAATTCTTCTGTAGATTCATCAACAATCCAATTACCATCAACAATAAACTTATATTCATAACGTCCTTTTTCCAATTCCAAACTTATTTTATAAATTCCATTTGTTTCAGTTAATTCTAATTCTTCCTGGTTCCAATTATTGAAATCACCAGCTATGAAAACTTTATGCTTGCTCCCCGTTAAAGGTATATATTTAAAATTCATTTATTTCTCCACAACTACATAATGAAAAGAAATTAACCTGATAATTGGTCAATAAATTTTCAAGCATTGACACAAATTATTTGTTAAACAAATTAACATCAGTAATATTGAGAGGAATAATGAAAAAAAATATAAATTTTAGAAATTTTTATGTAAAACCAAAAT
>DAOUTP010000222.1 GCA_030626645.1 Candidatus Cloacimonadota bacterium | reverse complement strand
CATTTTTATCTTGTTCATCCTGTAAATCCTGTTCTATTTTCTTTGACGGGATCAACACGATTTACGTGATAACGTCTTTTCTCTCTCACTCTATTTTTTCCAATTTTTATCCTGTCCATCCAGTAAATCCTGTCTATTTTTCTTTTACTGGATCAACAAGATTTACGTGATAACGTCTTTTTTCTCTCACTCTATTTTTTTTCAACTTTTATCCTGTCCATCCAGTTAATCCTGTCTGTCTTCTTCTCAAACCTGAAATTCATTTATATGATCATAAATGAAGTCGAGGAGTTCATCATCGTTCATATCAAGTTTTTTTGCTAAAGAAAAAACAATCTTCACGCCGGAAAGATTCATCCCCAGTTCAAGTGTTAATGTTATGATCGTAGTAACTTTTGTAACATCGTTCCCTGTAAAAAGTCTTGTGTTATGATCTGATCTGATTGGTTTTAATAATCCTTTTCGTTCATACATTCTGATGGTTTGGTCATGGATGCCAAGCTGCTTGGCAACTTCTCCGATCTTGAGCAATTTGTTTTTCTCTGCCATAGTTTCCCTATATTGGTCATAACCCGGGAAGTACTTCACGCGGATTTATCGCCTTACCTTTTATCCGGTATTCAAAATGAAGATGCGGACCACTCGCAGTTCCTGTCTGTCCAACTGTAGCAATTGGCTGACCTTTATTTACCTTTTCTCCCAACCTAACCAAATTTGCCTCATTATGTGCATAAACGGTCATTATGTAATCATCATGTTCAAGAATTATAACATTACCATATCCACGCTGAGTTCCGGAATAAACAACCTTTCCCTTAAGTGCTGCGTGGATGGGATTACCTTTATCGGATGAAATATCAATTCCCTTATGTGGTCTGCCGTCACGTAAACCAAATTCGGATGTTACCGTTCCATTTAGCGGCAAAGCCAGTTTAGATTTTGGCGTTGTGGGATGCGTGATAATTGGCTCTCCTGTTGTTGGTGTTGTAGGTTTTTCTGTTGGTTTGGAAATTTCTGCCGGTTTTGTTTTTCCTGCAACCAACATGACCTTCATGCCGGGTTCGAGCTTGTAAGTGTTTAAGTTATTGTAATCAAGAATATCAAAAACACTCAGTCCGTACATTTTTGCTATCCGATGAATTGATTCTTTTGGTTTAACCAGGTGGTAACCTTTTTTAGGGATCTTGCGCTGGGTTACAAATTCTTGCTTTTTAGTACGATGTGGATAAAGAAATATTTTCTGCCCAATAAATACACGATCTGAAGTCATATTATTAAACAGTTTGATCTTCTCGATAGAAAGTGAGTATTGACCGGCAATGGACTGTAGAGTCTCACCCTTTTTTACAATATGATAATCACCCGAAGGTGTAACATAAAGCGGATTACTGGATAGTGCGAATGCACTGGAAAATATAGCAATGACCATGCAGAAGATCACAATTCGTAAAATCCATTTTTCTCTTAACATTTCATCCATTCCAACAAATTAATATTTAATACTAAAGCCTGAGAACTCTTCGCCAATAATAATCTCGGAAGTTTGTATATTGTCAATTCTTGCCATGGAAGGTCCTTCTTTCAGCATATTTATAAAAGCATTCATCACACTATCTTCTCCGATGGCAAGAACTTTCACATTGCCATTCACCAGGTTCTTTGCATATCCTTTTATATTAATCTCATTTGCTCTGTGCAAAACAAAGGCACGATAGCATACACCCTGAACTCTGCCCGAAACTATTATTTCTAAATTTTTCATAATGTACCTAATTTAATTGAAACCACTCTATAAATATGAGTGAGTCCGTGTCAAATAATTTAATTTGTTTTGAATTTTTGGAAAATGAAAAATTTACTCTTTACAGAAAAAAACAACTTAGCAGTTTTAGAAAGTGCTTAATAAAATTTGTTCTCGTCTCAAGCTTTGCATCGAGGCAAGTCCAAAACATCATTGTCATTCCTCCCGATACATCGGGAATTGGGAATCTGAGATCCTACTTTTACGAGGATGACAATGTAGGGTCAATTCTCCGAATTGACCGATAAACTTGTTTGCAAGTCGAAATTATCAACAAGAAGAAAACGAAGGCATGAGAACAACGTGGATGTAATGTCAGAAAGACAAAAAGTGTCATTCCCACGACAGTTAGAATCTATGACTTGACACTAAAATGGATGCTTGATCGTAGTCGAGTATGACACAAAAAGGAATAATATGAATAAACATTTAGGAAGGTTTAGCTAAAATGGTTCAAGCAAATAAAAGAGTCTTCATTCTGTATTGTGCTTTATTAATGATATTATGTTTTTATTTAATTGGTTGCGAAGATAAGACAATTATAGGAATTCCTTCATCTTACGATGATAAATATCCTTATCCTTATGATCTAAATGCTAGTTGGAGTTCCGATTATAATCTACTGATCTATTATAATGCAGACCATTCAGATGAAAATGGAGTTGTGACTGATTCAACATACGGAATTTATATAAAAGATCTCTCTTCTGATAGTACAACTATATGGTCTGTCAACAATATGATTGGTGGTAGTGGATTAAGTCTATCTCCAGATAAGCAGTGGCTAATATTTGAATCAGTTTATAATATCTACAAGATTCCATTTGAAAATCCATTTGATGAAAGCAAGATTGAGATGATTGGTAGTGATACAGGACCTAACCTATTCCCAAAATGGTCACGAAATGGAGATCTGATAGCTGTGGATATCCGACTTGGTGATCCAGGTATCTATATAATGGAAGGAGATGGATCTGATAAGCACAAGGTAGGACCATGGGGTGGAAGACACCCCTTCTTCACAATAGATAACGAGTACATCTATTGTAGTGGATATCCTGGTTCAGGTGAAAACTGGGAAATATTCAAAATCAATTACTCAGAGAACACTTACACACAAATAACTTTTTTTAATGAGTTTAATCATATAAATTATGTTTTACCAAGTTTCGATGAAAATATTCTTATTTTCTCTGCAAGGCATATAGATGATTGGGGTACATATATATACCGCTATGATATTAACGCAGATGAATTCATTAGGCTTATAGATAAATATGCTGAGGCATGGGATTGGAATTATGAAGATGATACTATCCTTTACACTTATTGTCCTTCTATTGAACAGGGAGATGTTAATGGTTTCCTATGGACAATGAAACCGGACGGTACTGATAAAAATCAAATAACTTTTATTGAATAGGAATAATATGAATAAAGAAATTTTTAGAGAATATTTGGAAAAACATTTGCCGCAGAAAGCAGATGAATTGATGATCTCATTTGAACAATT
>DAOUTP010000107.1 GCA_030626645.1 Candidatus Cloacimonadota bacterium | reverse complement strand
TGTAGAAATAGTAACAAGCACATCATTTACAGCTCCAATGCCTATAGCCTCCAAATTCATAGATAAAAGTGCATTTTCACCAAATTCCAGAATATTATCGTTACCAGAAGTAATAGAATAACTTTCTATATTAACATAATAACCTGTAGGAACAACCTGTAATTGATGCATTTCTGTCGGACGATTATATCCACTTATATATAATTCAATATCACCAATTATTATTGTATTCGAATCAAACATTATCATCGCATCTCCCGAAGCATTTGTTGCAGCAGTTCCTATAAATTCTCCATTTTGCAGAAGTGTACACTGCATATTTTCTACAGGATTTCCATTATTTTGTATTTCAACCGGAAATGAAGCATAACCTTGGGGAATTACCGGTGAGAAAGTTGCATCAAGTTCCATAGGCTCATCCGTCCAAATCGGCAGTGCGGAACCACCCAGAACATTACAATCGTAAAAACACCAGCGAATTGCACCTTCTTCCCACTGTCCTGGAGCAGTTACCCAGGGAGCAGTTGCTGTTTTAGATTCCATATGAGCTCTGCCGATTCGATGATATTTATCTGTATAAAGTGCATCTACAAATTCGCGATGTAAATGCGCTGAAGGACCTTCTGTTTGTCCTTCGTTAAACCAGCCGTAACGAGAATTCCCAACAAAAGCTGCCAGGAAGTTCTCTATGTTTATCATCCTTTCTCCAATACCGTCATTATGATCAAAAGAACCGCAATTGCAGCCATGCGTGTAAACAAAAGTATAGTTATGATCAACACCATTTATCATATTAAAATTAGCATTTGTGATATCAGGATTGCTCAATCTCATTGCATATTCATAGTTTGCATGTCCCACATGATGAATGAATGAATGTCCCTCGTTTATTTCTGCTAACAATTGAGTTGCAGTCCAACTTCCCATATCACGATCATATATTGTGGAGATATTGTGATCCTCAGGTATTCCGGTAGTTTCATAACCATTATCGTCATGATAACCGATCATAAGATCCAGGTAATCTGCTCCCCAAGTAATGGGAGTGTTATATAGGTGTTCTCCTGCCATAAGCGGATCACGGAGTTCACCGGTAACAGGTTGTGTTTGATATAAAATTGTTTTATTCAGCATATTTTCAAGATCAGTTGTACTTGTGAATGAGAATCTGGCAACTGCAACTTCAGGAAGCAGATCATCTTCACCGATCTCACCCCAATTGTTATCACCATCATCATTCCAGTTTCCATCCAGTGCGGAATAATAGAGATCAGATGGTATGTTAGAATCTTCATAACCACCTCCGGAATTAACAGTACAATAAAATCCACGGTAAGGAACGTGCTCCACATCACCGGCAAGCAAGACATACTCAATTTCATGTTCCTGATATTCCTGAATAATATAATTCCTGATCTTCTCAGGTTGATCCTGCCCAGGCATTGAAGAATAGATCTCTTCTACCGTTTTAACTTCGGAGATCATGCCCTGTTGAAGATAGACTTCACGCATTTCATCAAAATCAAATTCAAATTGGGCAGGTGTGATGATCAGTAATTGGTATTCACCTTCGCGGGATTGAACCGTTGAATATTGACTGATCATTTCAGAATTCTGTGAAATCTTGTTTACTCTGTTTATTACTGTTTCATTGGAAAGTAGATTGTTCAAGGCAATTTGTGCCTTCATATCTGGTCTTGTGTGAATAATTATCTTCACTTCATCATAATAGGAAATCTTTCCATCAGCAGGAACATACATGACAGGTGTAAATGTGTTTAGCGCAATTGAGTAGCCATGTAAAAACTGTGTAATCAATTCACCACTTTGATTTTGTGGATAAACTTCCGATGAATTATAAAGTGTATTATCTTTTATGAACTCACTTGAACTCGGCATGGAAACTGGTCTCACCTGCTGTTTGGGATATAAAAGATAAGTTCCGGGAATTTGTTTTTCGTTACTACCAATGACTTCAATAGATTCTGCAATTTCTCCAGGAGGAAGTATAAGCGAAACTGAAATGTATGGAAGAACCGGTTCACCTGTTTTTGCCTGCTGTTGTGCATCTTCAAATTCAATTGTTTGAAATCCTTCAATTTCAGAAATTTTATAATTTCCAAAATGATATGTTTTTTCAATAATGCTGGCATTTAAACAAATTGCGAAAATAATAATTAGAATGATAAATGTTTTTTTCATTATATAATCCTTAGCTTTTTAATTGTAATTATAATGCAAATTTCGAGCCAAAAATATTTGAAAAAATTGTTGTAAAAATAATGTTTTATAATTAACAAAATCTTTGAAACGATAACTTTGTAATTAGCATCTACTGGATAATAAGTAATCCATTATTTATTGTGATATCATCAAATCCGTCAACATGATAACCTTCTTCATTAATTAGTGACAAATTATCAAATGTTAAGTTACTTGAACCGATTTGAATTCCTTTTACTTTGAAATTAAATAAAACACCGGCACCATCAAGTCCATCATCCCCGGGAGTTTATACCAAACCAATAGCAACATTCAACCTGTCATCTTCATTCATGCTTGTTGAAATGTAATTTACAATTTCTCTATTTTAACATAATCATTTTCTTTGTATCAATCAATTTGTTATTTATTAACAATTTATAAAAATACAAACCACTACTTACTTTTTTATTATTTGAATTAGAACCATCCCATATTGTTGTGTAAGTTCCAACTTGTTGATGTTCATTTACAAGTTGTTTTTTTAATTGACCTTTGATATTATAAATATTCAATTCCACAATTCCGTTATCATTAATATCGTATGAAATGCTTGTTTCCGGATTAAAAGGATTAGGATAATTCTGAGCAAGTTTATTAGATCCGATAATTTCAATTATTGGTAAAATTGACTGATTTCCCTCTGTTATAAGAACAGTCAATGTTCTGCTTTCCAAATATACTTCATCATAAAGACAAGCTACTTTAAATTTATACTCTGTATCAGGCTGTAGATCCGTGATAGTATATTCCGATAAAGCATGATCTACAACAATATATTCCCAAGTATAGGCAGGTGCTTCAGCTTCTTTGTAACATACCATAAATTCATCGGGTGCAGAGAGAACATTCCATCTAACAGTTGCTGCAGCTATTAAATTAGCATCCAGAACATTGATCAAATAAGGTATACTTGGTAAACCATCAAACAGGGAATAATCAAATCCTGAATCAATAAAATTTTCCATTAGATTCAGATTATTTTCCAACTCTTGAACTGAATATCCCATAAAAATCAATGTATAAAATTCATAACTTTCTTCAGGTGCAAGATTCAGTGAATTAGGTGTGGGATTAGAATAGCCCTGCATATCCCCATAAACTGTAGATAAAAATCTTGTGTCAATTCCATTAGGATAATTGTTAATCTGGTATTCAGGATAATCTCTAATACTAACAGCATAATTAACATCAGGGTTTCTACCGGTTAATAACCAGTATTTCTCATTAGCTGTTGCATTAGGTGTTGAAACATAATGAAATGGTTGCCAATCATCAGGACCCCAACTCACCTCCCACGTCCAACACTGTTCGTCCAAATTATCCGGATGTAAATTTTTCAGACCAAAATATCCCTGAGTAAGACCTCCATCACCGTCTCTATCATAAGCATAGGCAAAATTATTTTCACCAATATTATAACTACTAATATCATCAGGGGCAATAGCAGAACCCCCAAAAGCTTGGGGTCCGATATCCGCATCAACATAATAAGCATAACTGAAATCAAAAAGCGTATCGATAGTTGAATGATTGTATATTATATTTTTTATTACAATCATATTCGCAAAATATTGAACGGGCCAGGAATAAATTTCCTGTACTAAGGCAATGTCCAATTCTACATGGTTATTTGATCCACTTGAACTACCATAATCACGTTGCCCTTCGGTTCCAAAAGGACTATAATCGTAGGAATATGCAATTGAAGATTCAAAGCCAGGATAATTACAATCTTCATCAATTAAACCATCTCCATCTTCATCAAAAGGAACAGTAAAGCAATAAATTCCAGAAGGGTCATCAATATCAAAAGGATTTCCTAAAGGGTCTTCATCAATATATCCGTCATCATCGTCGTCAAAATCCAATCTATTACCTACATTCTTGAGAACTGAATCGAAAAAGTTATACTGTGAATATTGATAACCTAAACTTGTTTCATGCGGATTATACGCCGGTAAAAGTTCATTGATACTATACCATCCATCACAACCTACTGTTGTTAGTGTATCAACAACTCTCCACGGTGTTACATCAGTAGTTGTATCATTATCATCTCCTGGTGGCCAATTTTGCCAGTATATTTGATCGCCATCCTCATTTCTTCTCACCTTTTTTGCTCCTACCCATAAAGAACTTTGGTATAAGTAATCAATTCCTGAATTAATGGGCCATTCCAGTGAAGGCCATGATGCATCATCAGATGATCCTAGTATGCCATAATTACTTACTCTAAAACTGATATTGCTTGCATCGTGTATTAATGAATTGTCAATCATTCTTGAAGATAAAGACACTTCATTTGATAAAGCAAAAAGAAACGTAAAAGAAATAAGAATAATTACTAAATATGTTATTTTTTTCATTATCTCCCCCTATTAATCAATCTCATTTAAAATTTGCGTCATCATAGATTTAACTTGATCTGGTTCCATATAAGCTAGAGGGAAACCGAATATATAGCATGAATTATTTGTAGTTTCATATTTCAGTGCCACAGGTAATCCATTAAATTCATCATATTCCTCTTGTGTAGGATTAATATGGTACGGGCATCCTGGAGGATCTTCGCCTACTTCTTTACACCCGTAACTATATATGACATCAGCTTCATGATCATTAAAATAAGCTACAGGTCCAAGACCATTAACACTTAAAAAGGGTACATTAGGATTAGTAATTGTTGTATTAAAACTTGGTAATAGTAGATCAATATCATTGTAGTTATCCTCTGCTACCGCTTTAATAAAGAACGGGTTATCTGTATAAGAAGTTGATACACGCATTATGGCATCTTCATTACTCATTGGAATTCCAAAATACTGTTCAAAAATATTAAAATTATTTTGAGAACATTTTAGGTGAACTACTTTAAGAGAAGAACCAGCACTCAATATTAAATTACCACCTTGTAAAAGATAAATCTTTAATGACTCAAATTCTTTCCAAAAATTAAATGCTGCAATTCCATTATCAGCATGATAAATTATTGTTTTATACTGCTGCAAATCAGATGGTGGAATAATTGATTTTCCATAATGAAGCCAGCTCATTGCATTTGCGTTCATAAAAGTATTCAGACTTTCTCTATTGATATAACCCGGATCTGTTGCATAGTCTGAAACAATGTATTCGTAAAAAGTATCAAATAATTCACCAGGTGACTGAAGTGTATCAATTTCATCATCAATAATTAGCACTCCTTCTTTTTCAGCTTTAGGAATTGGTTGTACAATTGTAAATGTAAATTCATGAGGAGTTTGATCTACTTCTCCCTGCAGGTCTATTGCTCGAACTTCAAATGTATGTTCACTATACATGTTCTCAAGTACTCCTCCAAAACTTGTAAGTGTTATTGTTGTTGCCTGACCGATGGCATCATTGATACTTATACGGAGCCATTCTTTACCATCATCATCAACCTGAAGATGTTCTCCGGTAGCAGGAATTGGTGGATAATAATATGGTTCACCATCTAACCTAATATCGTAACCAACAATCTCACAATAATAGGGTTGACCAGTTAATTCATCTAGAATTATTTCATATGTTTGGCTATGAGGATTGTTATTCTCGTATTCTCCATTATAACCCCATCTCATAAAGATTTCAAAATCATCACTTCCAATTGCAGTATATTTTTCCTCACCACTATACCAGAATGCTGTGGCGAGATGGACACCATCAGAAGTCATAACTGAAGGTAGGAATTCATTCAACCCATCGTCCTGATAAGTTGCAAAATGATGAGTTCCAAGTGCATAAATTGCGTTTTCATAACCAATGTCTTCGCCGTAATATATAATTGTACCAGGATAAAAACCTTCCTGAACTTTGAAATTAGCTATAGCTGGATTATCTTCATCTGCAAAACCGCTTCTGGTTACAATGTAAGTTTCAAATTGTGTGAGTTCACCATCTTCATTCGGAAGAAGCTGTGGGGTTGTGTAATTAGTTAATTCTACTTTTCTAATATCTTCACAGTTTAAAGAATTAAGCCATTCTCCTTCACTAATTAATGAGCTGTCTATTTCACTGATAATATTCAATCTGTACATAAAATGGTCTGCATAAAGTCCATCAACAAATATATCCAGAATTTTTTCTCTAATTAAAAAGATTAGCCCTGTACCTGTTGTTTGTCCGTTA
>DAOUTP010000259.1 GCA_030626645.1 Candidatus Cloacimonadota bacterium | reverse complement strand
TCTTTGGGAATAATTGGTTTGATCACATTTTCAATTATATCTTTTTTGATCTGACTCTGTTCAATCTCGGGAGCATGTTGAGTAGATATTACAACTGCATCAACTCTTTTAGGTTTATTATCAATATACTCAATTGTTACCTGAGTTTTGCCATCCGGACGAAGATAGGATAACGTTCCATCCTTACGAACTTTTGCTAATCTTTGAGCGAGCTTATGTGCAAAAGCTGTTGTCATCGGCATTAATTCAGGAGTCTCATTACAGGCATATCCAAACATCATTCCCTGATCTCCGGCACCCTGCTCATGCTCATCATATTCATCAACTCCAAGAGCAATATCCGAAGATTGTTTATCAATTGTTGTAAGCACTGCACAAGTTTGATAATCCATTCCATAATCTGCATTTGTGTACCCGATCTCTTTTATCGTATCACGAATTATTTGGGGTATATCCACATAACATGTTGTTGTGATCTCCCCACCTACAAGTGCCATGCCTGTTGTAAGAAATGTTTCACAAGCAACACGTGCTTCTTGGTCACATCGTAATATTGCATCTAATATTGCATCTGATATCTGATCTGCCATTTTATCCGGATGACCTTCCGTAACAGATTCAGAAGTGAATAAATGTTTTTTGTTTTTCATTTTATTTCCTTTATACTAAATTAATTTATTAATCTCTTTTGAAGTTTTACATGTTAGTATTTTATCTAACTTTGTTTTCATTTCAGCAATATCGCAATCGATAATTTCTTTTTTTATGATCAATAATCTTCCCGGGCTTACACTAAGTTCATCAACACCAAGAGCCAGAAGTAATTTTACATATTTAATTTCGGAAGCCATCTCACCGCAAACGGCAACTTTTTTACCCATTTTATGCGCATTATCAACAGTAAGTTTAATTGATCTGATAATTGATGGATGAGTTGGTTTATAATAATCTGAAATTGATTGATTATCTCTATCTACAGCCAAAGTATACTGAATTAGATCATTCGTTCCAATACTTAAGAAATCACATTCTTCCGCAATTGAATCTGAAGTAATAACAGCAGAAGGGATCTCAATCATTGCACCAATTTCCATATCAGCATTATAAGGAATTCCAGCAGTGCTTAACTCATCACAGCAAAGCTCAATAATTTCCTTCACTTTATGTAACTCATTCACACCGGATATCATAGGAAACATTATCTTGATGTTTCCATTCATATTTGCACGCAAAATTGCTTTAATTTGCTGTTTGAATATCGGAATATTCTGCAAAGATATTCTTATGCCACGGTAACCAAGATTGGGGTTTTCCTCGTAAGCTATATTTAAAATATTTGAGAGTTTATCGCCACCAACATCGATAGTACGAATGATCACTGAATTTGGTAAGGATTGCTCTGCGATATTTTTGTAGATTTCATATTGCTCTTCTTCGGTAGGAAGATCTTCACGATCTATGAACAGAAATTCAGTTCGGAAAAGACCAATTCCGGCACTTTTGTATTTTAATACTTGATCGATCTCTTGAGGGATTTCAATATTACTCATTAAGTTAATCTTTTTCCCATCTTTGGTTATGGATTCTACATCGATCAATTTAAGAAGTCCCTTTCGAACATTCTGCTCTTCTTTATAAATCGCTTTATACTTTTCTAATACACTTTTTGTAGGAGAAATAATCACATAATCGTTATTGCCATCGATAATTAGATCGACTCCATCATTAATATTCCCTAATAGTCCAAGTGTATTTACCAACATTGGAAGATTCATTGAACGGGCGATAATACTGCTATGCGAATTCCGACTACCTCTTTCAGTACATAATCCCTGAATGTTTTTCTCAAAAACTTTTGTTACAAAGGAAGGTGAAATGTTCTCCATTATCAAAATTGAATTGTCATCTACATCTTCTAGTACATCTTTTCTTTCATCCATGATGTGACTTAATAATCTGTAGGCTACATCTTCGAAATCATTTACTTTATGAGAAAGATACTTATTACTCATGCTGCTGAAAATATCTATAGCCTCATTGAAATATGTATTTATTGCCTGTTCTAGAGTAATAAGTTCATCAGAAATCAGCTTTGAAATCCTGTTTTTGAACTCAGGATCTTGTAAGATCATTTTATGGGATTCTAAAATATCTCTGTTTTCCTTTGAGTAAGTATAATCTTGTATAAGTTTGTCTAGTTCTTTAATTACAAAATTAATATCTTCTTTGAAGCGGGAAAGTTCAACTTTTACTTCATTTCTATGGATCTTTTTGCGTTCGATATGCAATTCTTGCTTTTTGATGATCTTTGCCTTACCGATTGCAACTCCAGAAGAAACCGAATTTCCTTTGATCTTCTTCACTTTTCTTATTCTTCTCCAAATTTGGTTGCGAACATTTCAGAAATTTCTTTTATTAAGAATTCCTCATCAACACCATCAGCAACTAATTCTAGCTCCGAACCATATTCTGCTGCCAACGTCATTACACCCATAATACTTTTACCATTAATTTCCATATCTGATTTCATTATTTTGAAATCTGATCTATATTTTGTAGCAGCCTTCACGATCATCGTAGCAGGTCTGGCATGCATTCCAAGTTTATTTACTATCTTTATGGTTTTTCTTATCATAATTTTGAAATCCTAATTCGTTATTCCTTTTTTTCAATCTGATTTTCACGTATCTTTGCTTTTCTGGTAAGATCTTCCTGCAGTTTATTAGTATATTCTTTTGCAGCATCGTAACCAAACAATTTAGAAATATGGTTCATAGCAACAACCTCAATGATGACCGCAATATTTTTCCCGGGA
>DAOUTP010000100.1 GCA_030626645.1 Candidatus Cloacimonadota bacterium | reverse complement strand
TCAGCGGGGATTTGTAACTCAACCATTGGAAAAATATCTTAATGAGAGACATGATATCAAGGAAGTTTATGCAATCGGTCCCATCATTATGATGAAAAATGTATGTAATTTAACCAAGAAATATAGGATCAAAACAATAGTAAGTTTAAATCCTATCATGGTGGATGGAACCGGAATGTGTGGATGTTGCCGAGTTACAATTGCAGGAAGTACCAAATTCTGTTGTGTGGATGGTCCGGATTTCGAAGCATCGGAAATTGATTTTGATGAGCTTGAAAAAAGAAATACCATGTACTTGAAAGAAGAAAAAGATGCACTACTTTTTTCGATAAAATGAGGTTATACTTATGTTGGATTATGATGTAAAATATTTACGGTACAAGACTTTTTTGAATACTTATTGTCCTCATTGCAATAATAGTTTTAATATTAAGAAAGATAATAAGGAATTATTGTTTTTCAAAGCTAAATTCAAGAAACAAGATATCGATATTTTGATGAGTCCATATCTCGATGTTTTTGAAGTAGAAACATCTGAGCCTCTCAAAGAAGGAGATGAATTATCTGATTTGATTTGCCCTCATTGTCAGAAAAGCCTGGTAACTGAGGAGAGAAAATGTGACGAATGTAATACTAGTGTCGCAAAATTAATTATAACTGCATATTCTAAACTGCTACCGTTTTATATTTGTCTACAACATGGATGTGAATGGCATGGGCTGACAAAAGCTGATGAGAGAAGAATAAAACTTAAAATTCCACGTCAGGAAATGCCCGAACAAGATCAGAAATTGAGAATACATAATTTTGAGGAAGTTCCATATGGGTTAACAACAGAATTAGCACTTCTTGAGGCAGGAAGATGCTTACAATGTAAAAATCCGAAATGCGTTGATGGATGCCCTGTTAACATCGATATTCCTGAATTTATCAAGCTTCTTTGCGAAGAGAAATTTAATGAAGCTGCAAAGAAGATTAAAGAAAGAAATATTTTACCTGCTGTTTGCGGAAGAGTGTGTCCCCAGGAAGATCAATGTGAAAAACTATGTATTCTTGGAATTCGTGATAAACCTGTTGCGATCGGTAATTTGGAAAGATTTATCGCAGATTTTGAACGCAAGATGGACTTAGTGAAAATTCCAATTATAAAATCAAAAATAAATAAGAGAATTGCTGTAATCGGTTCTGGACCAGGAGGAATTACAGTTGCTGCCGATCTGACTTTACTCGGTTATTCGGTTACAATGTTTGAAGCTTTACATCAATCCGGAGGAGTTCTGGTCTATGGAATTCCCGAATTCAGACTGCCAAAATCAATCATTAATTTTGAACTCGATTATTTGAAAAGACTCGGCTGTAAAATCGAATTGAATCAAGTGATCGGAAATATTCAGACGATCGATGAACTTCTGGAAAATTTCGAAGCAGTTTATATTGGTGTGGGAGCTGGATTACCAAGGTTTATGAAAATACCCGGTGAGAATTTATGCAACGTTTTTTCTGCCAATGAATACCTGACCAGGATCAATCTAATGAAAGCATATAAATTTCCTGAATATGATACGCCTTTACCAAAAGGTGACAAAGTTGCAGTTATCGGTGGTGGGAATGTTGCCATGGATTGTGCCAGAAATGCTCTCAGGACCGGAGCAAAAGAAGTCACAATCGTTTATCGTCGTTCGCGCATCGAAATGCCAGCAAGAAACGAAGAAATTCATCATGCTGAGGAAGAAGGGATCAAATTCAAACTCCTGACAAATCCGATCATGTATGTAGGAAATGATCACAACTGGGTAAAAGGAATAGAATGTGTACGGATGGAATTGGGAGAGCCTGACGATTCCGGTAGGAGAAGACCCGTTGTTATCAAAGATTCTAATTTCTACCGGGAGTGCAATCTCGCTATAGTAGCGATTGGAAATGGACCTAATCCCATCATATTTGATTCAACTCCTGATCTGAAAAGAAATAAGTGGGGATATATCGAAACAAATCCGGAAACCATGGAAACATCAAAAGAATTTGTTTATGCCGGTGGTGATATAGTTACCGGATCAGCAACTGTCATTCTCGCAATGGGAGCTGGTAGAACAGCAGCTAATGCTATCCATAATAAGTTGTCGGGAAATAAATAAAAACCTTGCGAAGTATAGTGTAATTTATATACATTCACAAGGTTTTATCGATTTTAGCTATTAGTAAATCTCAACTAAATCCTCATCAGGAATTACAATTCCGTAACAACCGACACCAGTATGTTTAATAACTGTTCCGTCTTTGGTTTTACTGAATAGGTCATTGTTTGTAATAATTATTGTGCGATTTGGTTCAATTTCACATGGCCAAGGATATTCTTGGGGACCATTTTTTATTTGAAACATTTTTTTCTGATGTTTTGGAATTTTAATTTTCCTGTCACCTTCATCAAACGGGAATGAATATGAAGCAAATTGATCTTTTTTTTCTATTGGTTGCATATTAACCTCCTAAATATTCTTATGCTTTATTATATGCAAATAGCATACCAGATTCTGTAATTAAAGTTGTCGTGTAGGCTAAATGATTAAAAAACAAATAGTTATATTTTTTAAGAAGGATTATTTATCAATTTCTGAAAAGGATGTCTATATTAATAAATCGGGGAAATTTCTGCTTTCGGGGATAAATTACCCGATTGATATTCTTCAGTTATTTTCATTTTTTGCCTTAAAGTTTTCCGATCTATACCTAAAATTTTTGCTGCTTTGGTTTTATTGTTGTTCACGCTGACTAGAACATTTTTTATATATTCTAATTCTACTTCCTTTAAAGTTCTATCCAATCCAGATTGTCTTAAAGCAGTGAATCGCATTAAAGGAGGAAGGTCAGGGATATCAATTTTTAGATCATCATTCATCAACACTATCCTATGGATAATATTTTCAAGTTCTCTTACATTCCCTGGCCAAGGGTATTCCCTAAAAACTTTTAAAGCTTTATCTGAGAATTCAGGTATATCTTTTCCCAGATTTTTAGCATATTTTTTTATAAAATAATTGGTTAGAACCAAAATATCATCTCCCCGTTTTCTGAGAGGAGGTAAATCAATTGTAATTACATTTATCCGATAAAAAAGATCTTCACGGAATCTCTCTTTTTCAACTAAATTGTAAAGATGTTTATTGGTAGCACAAATAATTCTGACATCCACTTTTCGTGGGTGCTTTGCACCAACCATATAAATTTCTTTATTTTCCAGGATCCGAAGTAGTTTTACTTGCATCGAAAGACCGGTTTCACTAATCTCATCTAAAAATATAGAACCACCGTCTGCAGTCAGGAAAAATCCTTCTCGGTTTTCATATGCTCCTGTAAAAGCACCTTTAATAAAGCCAAAAAGTTCACTTTCCATGAGACTCTCTGGTATAGCACCACAATTAATTGGAACGAAAGGAGCAGATGAACGGGAACTGTTATAATGTATTGCTCTTGCTATTAGTTCCTTACCGGTTCCGCTTTCTCCATATATTAGAACAGTCGATGATGTTTGAGCAGCTTTGAGAGTCTCTTTGAAAACCTTTTTCATAACATCCGATTCACCGATAATACCGAAACTTTCTGCAAAATTTAGTTTGCTCTGAATCCTAATCTTTTTTGAAAATTTTAATTTTTCAAATGCCTTATTTACTGCATTTAGGAGTTCATCTTTAGTGAAAGGTTTAGTCAAATAATCCAGTGCACCTATCTTAACTGCTTCTACAGCACTTTCGATCGAAGGATATCCTGTTATCATTATTACTTCTGAATCCTTGCAATTTTCCTGAACATGCTTAATGAGATCAATTCCACTTACTTTGGGCATTTTCAGATCAGTTATAATCAAATCAATGTGGACAGAATTCAAAATTTGGATAGCATTAATAACATCAGCAGTTGTGAATACTTGATATCCTTGCTCCGAAAGATTTCGTTGTATTATCAATCTTGTCTCTGCTGAATCATCAACTATTAATATTTTGTCCTTTTTTTTATCATCCATCTATATTCCTCAAATTGATTTAAGTATGTACAGGTAAGATTACTTTAAATTTCGTTCCTATATTTACTTTGCTTTCAACTTTTATTGAACCACCATGTGAACTGACAATTCCGTGAACAACTGGTAATCCGAGACCTGTTCCTTCAGAAATATCTTTTGTTGTGAAAAATGGGATAAATATTTGTTTCAAGACTTCATTGTTCATGCCGATTCCAGTATCTTCAACACTAAATGAAACATGTTGATTTGAGGTTGTTGTGATAATTTTAAGTTTTCCACCATTGGGCATTGCTTGAATCGCATTTACAACGAGATTTACAAGAACTTGATATATTTGAGACGAATCAGCGACAATTTCCTTAATATTGTCAGAGAAAACACGTGAAACTTGTATTCCGTTTTTCTCGCAACGAGACATCAAAAAATATAATCCGTTTTCTATTAACTGGTTAAGATTAACTTTTGTCTTTTGAGGAGGCATTTGTCGGGAAAACAACATCAATTTCTTAATAATTTCTCTGGCATGAAGAGAAGCATCAACAATCGCTTTCAGATCTGCTTCTTCCTGTTTCGTTAAGTTGTCATTCTTTTGCAATAGTTGTGCGAATCCTAAAATATTTGCTAAAGGTTCATTGAGTTCATGAGCAACACCTGCAGATAGTTGACCTATTGTTGCTAACCTGTCTGCATGACGTAGTTGATTTTCGAGTTTTCTTTTCTCATTATCAGCAAATCTTCTTTCTACAATTATAGCTATCTCCCTAGCTACAACATCCATTAAATTCTGTTCTTCTGCAAGAAAAGGAGAATCGTCAATTCCAAATGCTGTATCAGGATATGTGACTTCAACTAAACCTTTTTTGATTTCAGATATGAGAATATTTGATGATTGTTTTTGCGAATTTATCATAAAATTAGGTGAAGTATAATATTTGCCATCTAAAATAATTCTTGCTTTTGCAAGTTTTGGATATTGCCATGCAAGAGGTAAAAGCTCAACTATCTTCTGCAGAATTATTTCTATAGAGAGGTCTGAACTTTCAGCTAATTGAGCTATTCCATATAAACAAGTCAGCTCTTTTACTCTTTCATTCAATTTTATTTGTGTATGAAGATGATTTAGAGCAATACTAAGACTTTGAGCTACATTTTCTAGCATTTCGATTTTTTCTTTATTAAATTTGTTTTTCAGGGGGCAATATATAATTAATAACCCTTGCCTTTTAAAATTACTGGTAATCATAATTATCGCATAAGAATGTACTAAATTCTGACCGATAGAGAATGATTCATCATCCGAAAAGAAAGAACCGATTGGTGAATATTTTTCATTCTTTTCGACATTATCATCTATGATATCATTACATATTTTGATCATATGTTTGTGATCTTTAAATTTTTTCTTAAAATCGAATTTATTCTTCTGGGGCAAATTCTCTATTTGAAATTTTGGTTTAAATGTTGCATTATATTTAGCGTAATATTGTCCATCTTTGTTTCTAATCCACAATTCAAGTAATTCGCAGTTAATGAAGTCATTAATTAACTTTAACGATTCTTTTAAGAAAACTTCAGTTGAGACTTTCTTACTGGCAAATAAAAGAATCTGATGTGATATTTGATAATATTTTCTTATTGATTCACATCTCCCATTATCCGTATCCTTTTTTTTATTCTTTTCCATGAGTTGAGAAAAGGTTGATAATGAATTAATAGTCAAGTAAAAAAAAATAGATTGAGGAAATATTCCCCACATTAATAAAGTGAGTAAACTTTACACAATAAAATTCAATCGCTGAAAAATTTCTAACAGTAAGATTTTTACAAGCTATTGAAAATGTATTTATTACAGGAATTGACACAAGCTTCTGCAGATATAACATTCTGGAATACTCAAAAAGAAACTCTACACTTACTTTTGTTCAGTGTCGTTAGTGTCCAATTGTAATTGTCTACCTGTCTACCTAGTTTGTCAGATTGTTCATTGATAAGATTGGTGTTTGCAGAAAATTTCCAGTTGTCAGCCTGCTTATAGATTCATTGTTTTATTGGTTTGTCATATTCTATCATTTTCATAATATGACAAATCCTTGCCACTTTTCCATTCTCAATAAAATGACAAACAAAAAGACAATTTTTCATTCTCAATAGAATGAAAAACTCCTGACACTTTTTCGCACTTATTTGCAAAATATGACAAACCTGTTTTCAGAGCTCAATTTCTCGTAAGTTTCAATTATCTCTTTTTATCTTTCTATTTCTTTAATTTCACCGCAGTACCGTAAGCCAGAAACTCAGCTGCACTTCCAACAACGCTGGTTGTCATATAGCGCATATTAAGAATGGCATCAGCACCCAGTTCTTCAGCCTGGTTGATCATTCTATCTGTGGCGACCATGCGAGCTTTTCCCATCATCGCTGTGTACTCAATTAGTTCACCACCAAGAACCAGTCGCACTAAAGCAGAGAGGTCGTTACCTAACCAGATAGCATAAATCGTGTGTCCTTTTACCAGACCCAATATCTCCTCGATTTCCCGACCGGGAATATCCGAAGTGTTTATGAGTAAAATTCGGG
>DAOUTP010000376.1 GCA_030626645.1 Candidatus Cloacimonadota bacterium | reverse complement strand
TTACAGGAAGTTAGTTCGATCATTTCTGAAGAGGGATTCGGAATTTCTCAAGCTATTGGAACCGGTGGACGTGATATAAAAGAAGCTGTTGGTGGTTTGATGTTTATCTCTGCTTTAGAAGCTTTAAAGGATGATGATGAGACAAAGGTAATAGTTCTTGTTTCCAAACCACCACATCCAACAGTTCTAAATAAGATCAATGCTAAACTTAATGAAATATCTAAACCTGTTGTCAGTATTTTTCTGGGTGCTGATGCAGATATGGTAGAAGAGAGCGGTGCTATTGCAGCCGAGACATTGGAAGAAGCTGCTCTGCTTGCTTGCGCTGTTTCTGATAATTTGGAAACTTCAAAAGTAGCAGAATTTTTAGAAGAAAGAAGAACAAGTTATGCAGAAATTGTTGATAAGAAAGTTGAGAAAATTTCTTCGGGAAGAAAATACATTCGCGGATTGTTCAGTGGTGGAACTCTTTGCGATGAAGCACAGATTATTCTAAAAAAAGATATCAATAATATTTTCAGTAATAGGTCAGGAGATAAAAAGTTTGCTTTAGCAGATTCCTGGATTAGTAAAGAACATACACTGGTCGATCTGGGTGAAGATGAATTTACTGTAGGTCGTTTACATCCAATGATGGATTTTGACCTGAGAAATAAACGAATATTGCAGGAAGCAAAAGACAGTGAAACAGCAATAATTTTATTTGACCTTGTGCTGGGTTATGGTGCGCATGCCGATCCTATTAATGAGATTCTTCCAATAATTAAAGAAGCTCAAATAATTGCACCCGATATCTCATTTATCTGTTCTGTAACCGGAACGGAGCAAGATCCCCAAAACAAAAGCGAGACAATAAAAGTTTTAGAAGAAAATGAAGTTATCGTTTTGCCATCAAATGCAGCAGCAGCAGAAATTGTTAACCTAATAATAAGAAAGATTAATAAATAGTGGAGGAGATATGAGTTTTAAGAAGTTATTTGGAAAGAAAGTAGAGGTAGTAAATGTTGGTCTGGATTCATTTAAAGATGATCTGGAAAAACAAGGAGAAAAAGTTATTAATGTAGAATGGACTCCTCCAGCGAATATAGATGAAAGTGTCCTGCAGATATTACAGGAAAACAAAGCAATAATTGAAACAGCTAATGCAAAAGCATTGGAGATCATTCTTAATGGAAAACCATATTTGGTAGGACTTGATATTGCTAGAAATGTAATCCCCGGCATGAAAGAAAATCTGTTATTACATTCCGGTCCTCCCATAACCTGGGATAGAGTTAGCGGTCCTATGAAAGGTGCCATGATCGGAGCAATTATCTATGAAGGAAAAGCAAAGAATTTCGATGAGGCAGAAAAGTTGGCAGCCTCTGGAGAATTTGAATTCTCTCCTTGCCACGAACACGAAACTGTTGGTCCTATGGCTGGAGTTGTTTCAGCATCTATGCCGGTTTTCGTTCTTAAAAATGAAGAGTACGGTAATTATGCATATTGTACTTTGAATGAAGGTTTAGGAAAAGTACTTCGTTATGGTGCGTATGATAACGAAACGATTGAAAGACTGAAATGGATAGAAAATGAACTTTATCCAACTTTGAAAAAAGCTGTGGATTTCATCGGGAAAATTGACCTTAAAAATATAATTGCCCAGGCATTACATATGGGAGATGAAGTTCATAATCGTAATAGAGCGGGTACATCTCTTTTCTACAGAGCAATAGCACCTGCAATTGTACAAACATGTGATAAACAGAATGTAGTTGCTAAGGTTCTCAATTTTAT
>DAOUTP010000159.1 GCA_030626645.1 Candidatus Cloacimonadota bacterium | reverse complement strand
TCTTTCAGTATCTTTTTGGGTTTAGACACTCTAATGCCGTAAAGTATTTTCTTCCAACTGAATTTAACAGTGCTTTCATAGAATTTTCCATCGGTTCCAAAGAAACCTATATGCGACCATTGAGATCTTTTTCCTTCCTCCTGCCAGACAATATTTTGAGATTCAATAATGGCATTGCCTATAAACCCTTTTCCTTTTTCAAACATAATTGTTTTAGGAATGAGATATTTGCCAAGTTCATCTTTCAGCTCTTTTTTGTTCATGTCGCTCTCCTAAATCTAATTCTCAATAAACTTAATTATACTCATTAGGAATATCCAATCCCTCTTCTTTGCAATATTTAAAGAACATTTTTTTATACCATTTAACTGCTTTATAGAATTTATACCAGTTGGATTCGTTAAAGTCATTTGCTAAAATTGCATTGGTTACTTTTCTTTCATTGAAGTTCTTTTTATCAAAATTTGAGAATGCTTGATCTAACCATAAGTTCTCATCATATTTATAAGCTACGTCCGATTTCAGGAATAAATTCTTTTCTAATAAAAGTTTTTTCCAATTCTTAATTCTTTTCTTATCACTTCCTCGTTTTATTAGAACTTTGTATAATATATCGGAATCAGTAAAGTTGACGTTGTCGTCTTTATATTCTGGATGTTTAGTCAAATATTCTTCCAGATGCTTTTTAATGTTTTCGAATGCTCGCTTAAAACGTTTTTTATTGTCTTTACTAGTTGGTTTGAGGTCTTCAGTAAATTCATCGGAATAATCATATTTATACGACCATTCTAAATATGGCAGGTCAGGGTTTTCCATTGCCTGCCCATGACCATAAGCCGGCATAGCGAAATCAAGGTACTTATCAAATTTCTTATTACCGAACAGGAGCATTACTCGAATTAAGGGCTTAAGCAGGATATTGCTGATCTTCCTGGGTTTACATTTTTGGATATCATTGACTTTACTCAATATTCCCGAAAAACCTTTATGCACAAAAGTATCTGCAAAAGGATGCAGCACCATTCCGAATTTTACAAGGTCGTTATCTTCTTTTGCATCTCGAAGAAGATTATTGATAACTTGTTTGTTCTCTTTACACTGCATCTTCTTAATAAAGCTCGAACCTTCGCATCCTGGTACAAAATGGAAAGCACAAGTATTATTCACCATAGAAGAAAAATTAAATGTTTTAACTTTGAAATAGGAGTGGCAAGTTGCCATGTTAAAAAAAGCAGGTTTATTATCTATTGTCTCAAATTCGACACTTTCCGGCTTTTCTTTTAAAATTATATGATTGATCTTGGCATCGTCTACGAACTGCGATGCATAAGCTACGGAATAGGCTGCGTCTTTTTTAAAACCACAAGCTCTTGCAAAAGCTAATACTGCGTAATAATGTGCATCTTTTTTCATAAAGACTCCTTCATATCACAAATTGTGATATGTTTAAGGTGCCAAAATTGCCATCCCAACTTGATGTCACAAATTGTGATTTCAAGATTCTAATAACTACAATCCCAATGATTTATCTATTCTGGTTTTAGTTACAGAAAGTACTTCCGCTGTTTCTACATTCAGGAGTTTCACATAGAGTTCAAAGCACTCATCTGTCTCAAACAGTTCACCGGCTATCAACATATCAGCACCCATTATTTTTCCAACTTCAACCGCTTTATCCAGATCAGTGAGACCTGTAAGCTGCAGTTTCTGTTCTTCAATAATTTTTTGCAGGTCATCCCGTTCGATAGCTTTAAAAGTTTTATTTAAGGAAAATGCAAACAGCAGGTTGGCAGTAAAATATTCTGCATTCACGTTCAGTTCTTCTTTTGAGCACATAATAGGCAGAACGGCAGCAGGTGTTCTATCCGGTATTTTTATGGAAGAATAATCTTGAAGTTGGGTAATTGCTCTTGTAAATAATTTCTCCAGGGTCACTTTATTTTCTTCGTCATCTATCTTGGTTGCCTGCAAATATTCATCTCCACCGGATAAAGGTTTTCCCAGGTAATTATGCAGTTCCTCTTTCACTTTGCGAATAATTATTGCTTCCAGTTTATCGGTTTGGAAATTTTCACCTGTGTGATGGCTAACGCTTCCGGGAGCACCTCCCTCGCTTTCACCTTTTTCTCCATAAGTTAGGAACACATAGTTGGCAAATGTATATTGCGAGATCTGGCGAAGTACATATTCCCCATCCAGAGGCAAACCTCCCGTGCCAATGCTGAAGAGTTTTACGCCTTTTCTTTTGGCATCATGAACAGCATTTACATAAGTATAACTCTGGTCATAATCCAGGTGAGGTGGTGCATCGGTGATGATGAAAGCTAATTTTACTCCGTTTTCACGCCAGCTTATTTTGTTGAGTGCATCATCCAGGGCAGCCTGCAGATTTTCAGGAGTATCACCACCACCACCGGAATTTACCATAAATAATTGCTCCTGAAATTCAGGAAGACTATCATTCATAGGAATAATTTTTGTAATATAAACATCTTCAATATCTCTGTATAAAACCATTCCGTAACGTATATCCGGAGTGGGGGAAATCTCAGAGATATTAAGATTGATGATCTCGATACTGTTGCGCAATCTTCTGATCTCTTCTCCCATACTTCCGGTGGTATCCAGCACAAACAGGATATCTAATGGAATATTTTCCAATGAAACTTTTTGGATATTTGCCATCGTAATATCTATCTCACGTTTTCCCTGCCGGTAGATCATGACCTCTTCCGTTATGCCTGAATATTCTACTTCCAGCCTGTATTCACTGATACTTTTATCATATTCCGTGGGAAAGAAAAGATAGCGTCCGTCAGCATAAGATAATCCGCTTTCCAATTCTTTCTTACCTGCAAAAATCTTAATTTTTGCATCCGGTAGAGATTTTTCCTGCCCGTCTTTTATATTAAGTATAATTCTTTCGGTGATATTAATAGGAAGTGATGTCACCCGTTTTTTGTATTCTTCCAGGAAGTTTAAAAAATAATTGAATTGCTTATTATCATCTACAAATCCGGCTCTCAATCCTGAAGCTGAGGAGGCTGTAACATTAGAACGCGGCTTTGCAGATGGGCGTGTTTTCTTTACTTCTTTCATCTCGGTGGGAACAGACATTTCTTCGTATGGATCTAATGAAGTTGCACCAATAGTTTCAATTATATCTATGTCTTCACCATCATCAAGATCTTCTTCTATAATGATCTTCTCAGCAGGTTTATCTTTGATCTCCGTTGCAGTGATAGTACTTCCTGAAGGGGTTTCAGGAGGTTTTGTTATTTCAGCCTTGCTCTCAACAACATCCTTTCCTTCTATCGCAATAGCTTGTTGCGGCATCGTAATAGTGAGGATTGTTGTAAGATTAGGTTGGATTTCTACTCCGGTAATTTTTTGGGTTTTAAATCCATCACGCATGCAAAATACATCATATACTCCTGGCGTAATCTTAATAATGAAATATGAACCATTTTTCTTAGTCATCATACTGGCAATAAGAGTTTCACCATCCATCACCGTTATATTTGCAGAGGGGATTGGATTACCTTTATCATCAGTTACTTCACCGGCTAGTTTCCCTTTAACATCGGTTACTTTTTTTTCTGTTTTCCCTTTGGTTTGTCCCAGTAATAATGAGCAGGTAATAAACAATATGATTAATATCGCGGTTAGAGTCTTTTTCATTTTTTCCTCCATCATAATACAAAGAATTATAAATAAATAAAATTAAAGTTTATCCTGCATAAATTTGGAGTTAAGTAATTATCTGTCAAACAAATAATTACTTAACACTATCAAATAAATTTGTGTTTACATGTGTTTGCTTGCGGATAATTTCAATAAAAAATCTGAGATTCTTCATGAGATCATTTGAAAGAATTTCTCAGAAAGACAGATTGTTTTCAATTTCTTTTAATTCCTTCCCCTTTGCTAAAGGAGAAGGGTAGGGATGGGGATCACTTACAACGGCATCTTATGCTTGTCAGCCTTTGGCTGGTTCCTTCTTTTTTTAAGAGAAGGACACGCCTTCGTAAAAAAACTATGGCGGTGCAAGCAGCAGTCTACCCAGTGAAATTCAGCTTGCTGAATATTTCTACAGGGGGATGAGTTAAATAAAAAAACAGGCTTTCACCCGTTGATCTTGCTGTTTTTTCTATTTAGGAGTTTTAGTTTTCCCACAGCTGCAACTTCTTTTTTTATGAAATTAATAAAGTGAGTAGTTAGTTCTCAGTTGACAATTCATTGTGCAACTTTTCTCTTGATTAAGAGATTTAAATTGATGGGAGCAGCAATGACTGAATTACTCTATTTAGAAGATAGTTATCTTAAAGAATTTACGGCAGATGTGATCGAAGTTGCAGTTGAAGAAAATGCAGTTGTGCTGGATCGAACAGCCTTCTATCCCACCGGTGGTGGTCAACCCTGTGATTTTGGTGAGATCGAGTTTGATGGAAAGACATCAGAGGTGATCAAAGTGAAAAAGATCGACGGCAGGTTATTGCATTTTCTGGAAGGTGATCTTCCTGACATCAACTCTGAGATTTTAGGTAATATCGATTGGGAAAGACGTTACAAAATGATGCGAACACACACCGCGATGCATGCACTCAGTGCAGTTGTGTGGCGAGATTATCATGCTCAGGTTACGGGTGGTA
>DAOUTP010000171.1 GCA_030626645.1 Candidatus Cloacimonadota bacterium | reverse complement strand
TACGGGCATAAATAACGAATATCAATCACTTGGTTACCTCGCTTTTTCAGAGATAAATACTAAGAATTCTATAGCTTCAGCAGACATGGATGGCAATGGAGACGATGAGATCGTGATAGCCGTACCACCCAATATTTACATCATCGACTATATTGATGGGCAGTTCCAACCAATATGGCAGGGACTATCAACAAAAACAAGCTCGAACATTATTGCTTTTTCGGGAAAAACTGCTTCTCAGGATGCCTTTATTATTACCAATATAGAAGATAACGGAGAAATTCAAAGCTCATTGATAACAGAGATGGAAGAATTCACGGGTCCCACATCTCCACAATTCTTTTATACTGCCCCTCTTGATTCTGTATCTGTTTATCTGTCATGGCAGCATGCCGGTGCAGATCATTTTAATGTTTATCGCAGATTTGAAAATGATATTACATTGATCGCTGAGAATGTACAGGACAACAATTTCACAGATGATAATCTTACCATCGGAGATACACTTTTTTACCAGGTTACAGCCATAGATAATTCATTTGATCCGGTTGAAAGCCTTCCCACAGCATGGGAAATTGCTGTTCCCTATTTTGCTCCTGAGCTTGATAATATTAGAATGATATCACAATATGAGATCAAACTTAAATTTGATCTGGAAGTTGATAATATCTTTTCTACAATTTTCTCTGTGGAATTTGGTAGAGAAAAGATCTACCCGATTTCCGTTAATATGATCGAACAAAATACCGCTTTGATCTTGCGATTCAATGATGAATTCGGTGAATATAATGATTATATATTAACCATTTCAGGGCTAACAGGTAAAACCGGTGTTCCTGTAGCTCAGGGTCCTTACCGGTTTCAATATGAAGAGGATACTTTCCCTCCCGAGATAATCACTGTGAACGCTTCTAATGCAAATACAGTAAATATCATTTTCAGCGAAGCATTGAATGAACCGTTAGCTGAGAATATTGATAATTATACTCTTCTTCTACCGGCAGTTGATAAAGATAATGAAATTGAGAGCTTAGTATATTTTGAAGCTGATTCGTGTTATGTGGCAATGCAATTTAAAGATGAGCTCAAATACACAAATCAACCCTATTTCTTAAAAGTGAACAACATCAAGGATCTGGCTGGTAATGTAATTTCCAATAGCGGCAATAAATGTCATTTCAGCTTGACATCTATATTGGGTCTAAGAAATTTAAAACAAATGATAGTTTATCCGAATCCGCTTGATATCAGTGAAAGTTTGATTGATAAGGTTAACTTTATCAATCTTCCTACTGATGTCTCCGGCAGGATTTGGGTATATAATTTAGATGGAGAATTGATCTTTGAGAATACTGTGGGTCCTTATAGTATTAATGATCTGAAGCCCTATTTCAGTTGGGAATGTGAAAATAATTCCGGTAATAGAATTTCATCAGGAATATATTTTTATCTTCTTAGAATGGGCAAGGATTCACGCAAAGGAAAGATCATAATAATTAATTAGGTTACATAAAAGGAGACGACCATGATTTCATTAGATTGGCAAGAAAGATTAAAAATGGATACCCAGGATTTTGTTGAACGAAAACTTCCAAAAGGTAATTTTGATATTGATATAGTATATAATGCATATCCACAAAGAATTGATGGTAATATCCCAAATGCAGTTATAACTCTGGTGGGAAAAACATTAGCAGCTAAACTTCATAAAGAAGCTGATAAACACTTCGATTTTTACGATTATATTTTAAAGAAAAAGGGTGAGCAGGGCGGAATGATGTTTGCTTATATTATGGCTCGGGCAATAAAAAAACAACCGGTATTATTCCTGAATTACATAGAAGATTTTTTCTTTAAAACACGTGATCAAAAAACATGTAATCTAGTTATGGATAAAGCTATATATCCTCTTCTTAAAAAAAATGCCTTAGATCACATTGACTTAATAATAAACTGGATAAAGAAAGATAATGAGTTACTTGAGGAAAGTATAATAAAGTTATTGAGTAAACTTATAGGTCAGGATAGCAAACTTGTTAGACCGATCTTTAAAAAACTGGAAACATCATGGCTTTATGCAACACCAAATATTAAAAGGCTTAACTCGAGATTTTTAAAGGCAATCTATAAGAAAGATAAGAAATTCTATCTCTCCATTTATAAGAATTATCAATCAACCAGGAACCCCATATTTGCTGAAATTCTTTGCGAAGCTATTTGCTGTTATGATGATAATATTCAGAAAATCTGTGATACATGGTCACATAGCGGAAACATTAAAGTTAAAAAAATCGGTCTGCATGGGCAGAAATTACTAAAAACCAGAAAAGGCAAAAAATAATGGCAAACTACATTACAAAAGAAGGAATGCAGCGTCTTAGAAAACGCATACTAGAACTCATAAAGGAAAGACCAATTGTGATAAAACAGGTTGTTACTGCACGAGAAATGGGCGACCTGAGTGAAAATGCAGAATATCATGCAGCAAGAGAAAGACAGAGATATCTGGAGAATGAATTCAACAGTTTAAAAAAAAGGATCGATCATTTACAAGTTCTTGACGATACAAATATCCCAAAAGATGCAGTAAGATTCGGTGCCAGGGTTTTATTAAAAGAGCTCAAGATTGATACTTTAAAAAAAATACGATTGGTCGGTGCAGATGAGATATTTGATACGGAAGATGAATATGAAAGAATTTCCATTTTATCTCCTGTTGGTAAACCAATGATCGGGAAAAAAGCGGGTGATCATTTCACCGTTATCGCTCCAATCGGCAAACGAGAATTTGAAATATTAGAAATAAAATAGGATAAAGAGGAAAGAATGAAAAAGACTGACGAATTAAGAAAAAAACTAACTTATGAAAGAAAGAATTTTTGGAAGGAAGCTTCAGTAAAAGAACAGAAAGCAGCCTTAAATTTTTCCGAAGGTTATAAGAAATTCCTTGATGCTTGCAAAACTGAACGTGAATCTATCGAATTTTATGTGAAAGAATTAGAGAAACAAGGTTACAAAGAAATTGAAAATGCGGAAAAATCAAAAAAGGTATTTCGTGTTTCCAGAAATAAAAATGCCGCCATTGCCCTTATTGGGAAGAAACCAATTTCAGAAGGTGTGAACCTTATTGTATCGCATATCGATGCGCCACGTGTTGATCTTAAACAAAATCCGCTTTTTGAAGATAGTGGCACAACTCTGGGAATGATGAGGACTCATTATTATGGCGGGATTAAAAAATATCAATGGATGTCTACTCCGCTGGCTCTACACGGAACTATCATCAAAAATAATGGTGAAACTGTGAAGATATGTATCGGGGAAGATGAGAAAGATCCAGTTTTTATTATGCCGGATCTTCTTCCGCATTTAGCCAGAAAAATTCAGTATACAAAAAAGATCGGAGAAGCTGTAGATGCTGAAAAGATGAATATGGTTTTCAACTCAATTCCATATCCAAAAGATAAAGATGCCAAGGAAGCTGTTAAATTGAACGCGCTTGTTCTACTAAATGAGAAGTACGGGATAACCGAAGAAGATTTTTTGAGTGCAGAGATCGAGATAGTTCCAGCCGGAAAAGCTCGTGATGCAGGTCTCGACCGAAGTTTAGTGCTTGGTTACGGGCAGGATGACAGGATCTGTGCCTACACTTCTGCTTGTGCGATATTCGATGCAAAAGAAAAATTAGATAAAACAGCTATTGTATATCTCGCTGATAAAGAAGAGATCGGCAGTGATGGAAATACAGGTGCAAAATCAATTTTCATTATCGATTTTATTGCTGACCTTCTTAAACACAACGGTGAAGCTAACGATAGTTCAACGCTCAGAAAAGCACTTATAAATAGTCAGGTTTTATCTGCCGATGTTAACGCAGGCATCAACCCGAACTTCCCCAGCGTTCATGAAAAAGAGAATGCTGTGCATATAGGGTTTGGTGTAAGTGTAACCAAATTTACAGGAAGCGGTGGTAAGGGCGGATCTAACGATGCAAATGCAGAATTTAATTCCAAAATAATCGAAATTTATAATAAAGAAAACGTGTGCTGGCAGACCGGTGCACTTGGTAAAGTAGATGAAGGTGGTGGTGGAACTATCGCTAAATTCATGGCTGAACATGGTGCGGAAGTTATAGATTGCGGACCCGGAGTTTTGGGAATGCACTCACTTTATGAACTTACCAGTAAAGCCGATATCTACTCATCTTATAAAGCTTATAAAGCATTTTTCGAGAATGCATAAACCGGAGAAAATTGTGAAAAAAACATTAATCCTGATAATTGTTATGTTGGCTCTGCTTGGATGCAGCAGTAATAAAGCATCAAAAATGATGTCTGTTGAAAAGAAGATGGATATAGCTAATGACTTTTTTGAAAATGAAAAATATCATAAG
>DAOUTP010000128.1 GCA_030626645.1 Candidatus Cloacimonadota bacterium | reverse complement strand
TCCTCATTTCTTTCCCTGCATCTTCATCTATTTGATTTATCTGATCCAGATATTTCTTTGTTTTATCCAGATCAAGTCGATTTAGTATATTCACAAGTACTTCCCTGCTGTTGATATTCAATTTTTCATCTTCTATCATTCCTTTGAATTTTGTTTGTAAATTGCTTTTTAAAATAATAATTTCTTTTTTTGACTTACTATTTTCAGCTAACAAAACTTTCATGATCTTATCTGATTCTCCAATATAAGAATTCATGAATTCACTTACAAACCGTGAATTAAGATTAGTTAATATGAAAGCAATATCACTTGCACTCTCACCTTCAAGAAGTTTTGAAAAACTCAGTATAGAAAGCTCTTCCAGGAAACTAAAATCAAATGGATCGATCTCCTTTTCAGCATCTACAAGTTGAATAGCTAAAGGTTTCTTCTTAGATGAGATAATATTAGCAGTAGTGTTTGTTCCTCCAACTCCTTGAGTTGCCATACTTCCTTTTATATGAAGCGCTTTCTCAAAACCGGTTACGTTTATGCTTTGCATAGAAGTAGTTAATTTTGTAAATCCTGATCTCAAGATAAAAACAGAAACAAGAATTATAATTAATAGAGCTATTCCCATATAGAGAAAAAAGAAATTATTCACCTCTTTTTCTACTACTCTTTCAGCTATACCACTTCCGAAATTCATTATATTTTTTATTTGCAGTATATCACCTTTTTCAGGATTTATATTCATCCAGAGAGCAACATTCTGTTTGATGAATTGCAGGATTTCATCTGTCACATCTTTTTGCAGGTAGATCGTGATCTCTTTTTTGGCAACAATCGTTGGATATGTTTCCTGATCATCTATCATCGTAGGCATAACAGATCTTGATTTGGCAATTGGAAGCCCCGGAAGACTCTTTTCCTTATCCAGCATTGACCCATATACTTGTAGTCTGCTGGCAGGATATTCCAAAGTTAGATTAGCAATAACTATAGTTTCTCCCACGAGAGGAAAAAGCATTGCTTCAATCCATTCTGCCAGTTCACGTTCAGCTTGAATTTCTTTTACTGTCTCAATATCAAAATCCTGTGAAAAAAGTTGTAAAGTGAGAAATAAAATTAAAATTAGCAACAGTTTCTTCATAAAATATCCTTATCTAATTGTTTAATAGTAATCGCATCATTTTCTTTATTTCCGTATTATCCGGATCCATTCTTTCAGCATGTTTTAATTGATACATCGCTTCTTCAGTATCACCCAGTCGATAGTAGATAGAAGCTAGCCTTATGAATGATAACGAGAGATCAGGAGCAAGAGTGATTGCTCTGTTACATTCGTCTATTGCTTTGTAATAATTTTCGGAATAATAGAATTCCAACGCAGAGTTCAAATGAACTGTAGCCTGATTGATCTTCTTAATATCAGACCTCCTGATCTTGGAAGCTTCTTCCTGAACCTTCTGCTCTACTTCTCTTTCATCAATCACGCGTTCAATTATTTTTATTGTATCATGAATTATTCGGGTTTGAATTACTGTATCTATAAAAACTTTTTCTATGAAGACGGTATCTGCACGAGCATCAGAATCAGGACCGAATTGCGATGGGAATAATAACGCAAGGTTTTCTTTTGTATCACGAGTTTTGCCAAAATCTATTTTTATTCCGAAGAAATGCTCACCATAATCAGATTCCAGGCTATTCCCCATAGAGATAGTTCCACTCTCACTCGCCTCTCCCAAGGGATATTGGAATGCGTAATCCATACTGATCTGAAGAAAGCTGAAATTCATTTCCTTACTCTTTTTATCAACTGTAGGTTCAATCCATTTATGGGAATAAAAATTCACGCCAAAACCACCGGTAAAATCGTGGTTATTTACTCCCACTCTAAGCTGAAGATTTCTTGCCAATATATATTCAGCTCCAACTCCAAAACCAAGCTCGTTATAATTTTGATATTTCCGGTATAAAAGATCTCCGGAAATGTTGATCCTCTTCCATGTGAATTTAGAACCCAAACCCAATCGCATTGGAAGTTTATCTTCATTATTGCTGTCAATTGCCATATCAGCCTGCAGAAGGTTCCCAGCCAGTAGCCCGAAATTTGCATATTGATTCAATCGATAAGAAAATCCCAGATCCAGATCAAAGGCGTTCTTACTTTCACTTATTTCTGTGAAACTTGTATAATAATCAAACAGACTTAACCCAACAGAAAATTTACCTGGTAATTTTTCCGGGAAGATCCCTGCTCCATAGTGCAAACCAAATCGTCCTTCTGTATAAGCATTTGAATTGAATGAACCACCAGTTAAAGCAAATGCTCCTGGAACTCTCTTGATCGGAAATGAGAAATACACAAAGTTCTGTGAGATATCATCATTATCCATTTGCATCGTGTAAGGTCTGGAGTCTGTGATCAACTGAAAATAATTAATAACAGCTAAACCTGCAGGATTCCATACCGCAGCAGAAACATCATGAGAAGAAGCTATACCTGTTTCTCCCAACGCAGCATTTCGTACTCCGCCATTTTCAAAATCATATCCGAAACAAACGATCGGGAATATTATTAAAGCAATTATGATATTTTTAATTTTCATTTCATTACCTTGCAATTATTATGCTGCCCTGGTAAACTCTATTGTTTATAATTATTTGGTAGATATAAAATCCACCGCTTACTAAATTTTGGTCAGAATCTCTTTTATACCATCTGGTTTGCTTGATTCCACCATATTCAATAATATTTAATTTTGTTATCAATTTCCCACTTCTGTCGAGTATTTTGCCTGATATTTTTTCCGGAGCAACTTCGGTGTAAATAGTTATGTCACAATATTCATCATCCCACTTAACCGTATGCGGGTCAATAATAACCTTTTCAAATTGATAGTTTGTATCATCTACATTGCAGTTAAATGAATAATTAACTGTACTCATCTGGTTCGCAGGTGTTGCCAGATCCGCTGCATTAATGGAAACATGAATTGTATCCTCGTAAGAGAAATTATAGAGAGGATCAATAATTATCAAATAATCATTAACATCACCGCTATAGGTTAAATTCCCGTTTGCTACGGAATATTGCACACTCTCTATCTCAACAAGTAATGTGTTAATATCCACCCCATGATCAGCATCGTATATATGAAAATTAATATTAGTATTTATTAGAACGTTCTGCTGTCCGGGTTCAGGATCATAACTTCCGATATATGGAGAATCGTTATCATATTCACATTGAAAATTATATATAAATGTCGGCATAACATTTGCGGGTTGGTAATAGTCAGCAGCATCTATTTGAATGGTAACAATCTCTCCGTAATCAAAATCGTTAGGTAGATCTAATGTAACTGTATAACCATTTGAAATTGTCTGATATGAGAATGATGTATTGAGATGAGTAAATTGAACTCCTTGAATATCAACAACTACCGAGTTAATATCAACACCTTCAATATTATCATAAATGTTAAAACTCACATTTGTTGCAACCGATACTTCATCCGCATCTGGTTCAGGTTCCCATTCTCCAGTATACGGTGGTTGAACATCATAAATAATTTCAAATGAATATTCAAAGGTCGCCATTGATATCCCGTTTAGGTCAGAAGCGTCAATTGCAACTGATACGATCTCGGCAAGTTCAAAATTAACAGGAACATCTATAGTTATATGATAAGCATTTGCATTCCCAGAATAATAGAACAGCCCGTTATTGTGAGTATAGGTAACACCTTGTATTTCAACGACAACTGAAGTTAAATTCACACCAATACCACTATCATAAACAATGAATTCAATATCTGTATCCTGCGGAACATTGATTGCCCCGGCACCAGGATCTAACCCACCGATATAAGGTGGCTGCAAGTCTTCAATGGTCTGAAAAGAATATGAAAAGGTGGGCATTACATTTGGGGGATCTTCAAGGTCAGCTGCATCGATCTGAATATTTATCAGATCATCAAACTGAAAATTCATAGGTGGATTAACAGTGATAATGTAACTAAATGGTGTACCGCTATAAAAGAATGATCCGCTCTCATTGGTATAGATTGTTCCATTGATATCAACCAACACAGTGTTTATATCAACACCATCGACATCATCGTTGACATAAAAAGTCACATCTGAATCTACAGGAATCCCGCTTGATCCAGCTGTAGGATATAATGGTGTAACATAAGGAGGAACGGAATCAGCATACAAAAAATAATTAAAAATAATAATGAGAATTACTAAAATATATTTCATTCAAACTCCATATTAAGATAGATTATAAAACATGGATTTAATATAAATGTGTCAATATAATATTAAAAAGAAAATATTTTCATTTCCTGCTTAGTGAATAGATATCAATTACATTATTATAAACAGCCAACATTTCAGCAGTAATTGCAATTGCGATCTCCTGAGTGGTTGTCTTGCCAATATTTAATCCTATCGGTGCATAAACACTATCTATCAGTGCTCCGGAATGTTTTCTCTCTTTAATTCGTTTTATTGCATCATCGGTCTTTATTTTTGATCCTATCATTCCAATATATTTTACCTGTACATTTCTTTCACACAATTTATCTAAAATATCAAAATCATATTTATGACCATGGGTAAAGATCACAACTGAATCACTTTCTTGAGGTTCAAATTTATTAAGGAATTCAAAATAATCTGCAACATAAACTTCTTTTGCTAGCGGAATCCTCTCTTTATTACCGTATTCCTCTCTGTTATCTATCACAATACAGTAGAAACCGATTGAATTCAAGATAGGAACAATGCTTCTGCAAAGGTGTCCGGCTCCAAAAATATATACTTTCTTGGTTGGTGGAAAATATTCCAAATATACTTTTGCTTTTCCCCCGCACATCATACCAATACCTTCCGAAGTTTCAGTGAGTTCAAATTCCAGGAAAGCATTTTGCTTTGTTATATGAATTTCTTCGCATTTATCCAGCACCATTCTTTCCAGCATGCCGCCACCGACCGTTCCTTCACTTGTTTTATCCTCATAAGAAATTAGTTTGAAACCGGAACGACCCGGAGTTTTCTCTACACCCTCAACTATAGTTGCAAGAACAAAAGAAATCCCTTGTTTCTGATTCTCAACTGCCCTTTGCAATACATCAAATACTGCTGTTTCCATAATTTCTATCCTCTAAATTTATCGTTAAAATCTTTTTTTGTGTTTATATTATGCAGAATTGTTTCATCTTCTACTTCAATGAATCTCCTGCTCTCATTATTATCTCTAATAACATCATTTAATTGGGAATCAACTGAGTAAGACAGAACGATATCTTTAAATGCAGGAGCGAATAAAAGCGGATGTCCACCACGTTTAACCTCTTCAGTTACATATGATGGTTGTGCAATCAAATTTTCAGGACTATAATTTGTAACTAACTTTTCATAAACACTCGGTGAAATAAACGGCTGATCGATTAGCTGCAGCATAACGGCATTCTTCCCACTTGTGCTGGAAAAGCCTTTTTGTACTGATGAAAACATACCCTTCCTGTGTAGTTCATTGTGAATAAAACTTATTACTTCGGAATTTCCAATATGCACCAAGACTTCACTTTTTACAGTTTCTAAATTATCTCCAAGCACAATGTAAATTTTATCTGAGAATTTAAGTACCTTATTTAAGATATGCACAATCGCAGGTATGCCATCAATATCCAATAACGCTTTATCGCTTCCCATTCTACTGG
>DAOUTP010000213.1 GCA_030626645.1 Candidatus Cloacimonadota bacterium | reverse complement strand
GGTTCAGATTTTGGTTGAAAAAACATTTTTTTTATCTTTTTTGCAATCGATGAAAGCTCAAAATCATTTAGAATATCAATGCCGTTTTGTAATTTAGTTTTATCAAAAGTGAGTTTTTCATCCGGAATTTTAATGGGAACATCACGAATGATCGTGACCAGTTTTTTAGAAAGATATGCATCTTCTTTATGTTCGATAAGTTTCTCAAGAATTCCTTTGGCTTTTATCTTATCGAGATTTTCATAAATTCCATCCAGTGTTTCGAATTCATTCAATAATTTAGAAGCTCCTTTTGGTCCGATCCCCTTTACCCCGGGAATGTTATCCGCATTATCACCGCAGATTGCAAGATAATCAATAAACTGCTCCGGGCTGATCCCATACTTTGCTTTGATACTTTCTGCGTTCATGCTTTGGTTTTTTTTAGGATCATAAAGCGTTACGCGATCTTCTACTAATTGTGCAAAATCCTTGTCACCGGAAACTATTACAATATCAAATCTATCTTTATATTTTTCTGTTAAAGTAGCTATAACATCATCTGCTTCGTAACCAGCTTTGGAAATATCCGGCAGGCCAATTGCTGCAAAGAATTCTTTAATTGGTTCAACCTGCTGATGAAGTTCATCCGGTGCCGGAGGGCGATTTGCTTTGTAAGTATCCGTTATCTCATGCCGAAAAGTTTTTTCACGTCTATCAAAAGATATGGCAACATGTTCCGGTTTAAAATCTTCTACCAGTTTTATAAATGAATTTATTGTTCCGAAAATTGCACTTGTATTCTGTCCCTTACTATTATAAAGAGGATTGCGAATAAAGGCAAAAAACGCTCTGTAAATAAACGCTGTTCCGTCAATTATGTATAATTTCTTTCTCACAAAATTCTCCAAATTTCATTGGACTTGCCCCGATGTGAAGCTTGGGGCGAGAACAATTTTAGTTCAGCAATTCTCGACTCACGTTTACACTGCGAGTCAAGTCTTGCGTTTTAATTATAAAACACTTTGAAATTACATAATAAACATGCAAGTATAATTTTAGCTTGACCTTTCGATAATGTAAATTTGGTTTAGGAAGGTTGATTCAAATTGATCTGATTGATACGTTTCATTTAGCAAATGAAGGAGGTAGTTATTATGAAACTGCGTAAGAAAATTGTTTTAAGTATTTTAGTCGTATTTGTTATTAGTATTCAGGTTGTGTTTGCTGATGAAGTTATTGATGCTATTACGGCTGTATCTCAAAATGATAGTAATGCACTGCAGAAACTTCTTGATGGTGGTTTGGATCCAAATTTAATAGGTGTAGAAAATTATCAAGCCAGTTTATTGAATATAGCTTGTAGAAATAATTCTATCGACATGGTAAAATTGTTATTAGCTAATGGAGCTGATGTGAACATAAAGGGACATGGAGATTACACTGCATTAATGTGGGCTGCGGAAAGTGCCAAAACAACTGAAATAATGGAACTGCTGATAGATAAGGGCGCAGATATTCACCCTGTTGCACAAGATGGTGTTAACGCATTAATAAAAGCTATCTTTGGTGTTCTTTCTGATAGTGGATCACTTGAGGCTGTAAAGCTTCTTATTAACAATGGTATGGATGTGAATTACGCTATTGATGATGAAGGAGCACCAGGATATAATGCTTTAATGTTTGCTGTTAGATGGGGAAAGATTGAAGTCGTTAAATATTTGATCTCTGCTGGTGCTGATGTAAATACAAAAGCAGGAGAAGGAGATACACCCTTAAGTATAGCTGCTGATGAAGAGTTTGCAGAAATCATTAAGTTGCTAAAAGATTCAGGTGCAAAAGAATAAGGAATTAGGATTTAAGGGAGAAAATAGTGAATAATTTGTTTTCAAAAACAAAAGTAAAACGAAAATTATTCGTCTTTATATTCGTGATATTTATATTACTCTCATGCGAAAATAGCGAAATTACATCACCCCCTAATTTTGAAGTTAATCCATTTACGCACCGTCCTCACTGGTGTTTTGCCAGCAAACCATTTAACACAAATCAGCCAAAAGGATCCATTAACTATTTTAACTCTCAGGATTTTCTTATGAGCTATGTTTTTGAAGATTCTCTTCTTTCAGATATTGAAATGAACGAAAAAATACAACTTTTACGAAGCAAATTGACTACTTCCTCAATTGTTAGTCCTGGCTATATTATTAAAAGCTGGTCGGGATTAATGCAATATCTGGAGGAACCGATAAATCTCTCTGAAATTGACTATATAGAATGTCAAATCCTGGAAAACGCTGATGTATTTCCTGATATACCAATTATTATGCATATTGATCTTGGAAGAATAAGTGAAGATTTTTATCGACCAGGAGAGAATGCTACACCTGATAAAGAGGATGGTATTGTTAACTTGGATGGATTGATGGATCAAGGTGAAGATATTGGTTTAGATCGAATTGCTTCTGGAAAGATTGGAGATGATCAGTATGATGATTTTGATAATGACAGAATATACGTTAATGGTTTCGAAGAATATCCTGAAATCAACGGAACCGAAGGAAATTGCAGATTAGATACGGAAGATCTAAACAATAATGGAATGCTCGATTTGACTAATTCGTATATTCACTATTCATTGGGATTAGATTGTGAAGAGTATCTGCATGAGATCAATAGCAAAGGATTACGGACTTTCCGTATTCCAGTGGACGTTTATGAAATTGTGATGGATTCCAATATTACTCCTGATTTGCAGAATTTAGCGTATCTTAGAACCTGGTTTGAATACCCAGAAGATACATATGTGATACTAATTTCATTGAATTTCGTAGATATAGATAATATATCCAACTCAACTGAAATCATCAAACCACCAATAAATTCAGGTGCAAAAGAGTAAGATCATTTAAAAAATAGGAGTATTTCATGTTCAATGCTAAACCTGAGAAAACAAAAATAGTAGTTGTTGTTTTCTTTATTATTCTCTGTTTTCAGCTTTATGGTCAGGAGATTAAAACTGAAGATAACCATTTTTATTTTGTGCAGATAACTGATACCCATATTGGAAAGGGAACAAACCTGGAGATAACACAAAACCTGGTGCAGCAGATTAATGAACTTCCAATGGATATTCAGTTTGTTATACATACAGGTGATATTTTACAAGACGGGATGAGTGATACAATTAATGTTTTCAAAGCTTTTGCAGCACTGGAGAAATTAGAAGCTCCGCTTTATTACATCCCCGGAAATCACGATATTTTCCAAGAACATGTAGAAAAAGAGATTAATATTTTTCAGGAATATTTTGGTGATCTGATAGTAGAAATGGATTTTGAAGAAGTGTCGTTCATCGGGCTTTATTCCGATCCTATTGCTTACTCATTTTCGGTTGAAGGT
>DAOUTP010000271.1 GCA_030626645.1 Candidatus Cloacimonadota bacterium | reverse complement strand
CTATAAAATTATTATGATAGAAATCTTTTGAGTCTCCATTAATTCTTGAATAAGCTTCTTTATAAACGTAATAACGTAATACTGATTTTGTTTTTCTTATAATTCTTGCTGACAATCTACATTCATCTTTTGAATGTTTGATCTGCGCTTTTAAAAATCTTCTGGTTGCAAGAGATTCAAGAATATCATCAGTTTCAGAGAATATCTCAGCAGTCTCGTACAATTTTGTAACTACGTTTGGGTTTAAATGTTCTTTTATCCAAGGTATCATTTGATTACGGATCTTATTTCGTGAATATGTATTATCTTTATTGGAAAGATCTTCACGCCAGAGAATTTTTTCAGTTTCCAAATAGGAAACAATATCTTCCCTGGAAAAACTGAGTAATGGATGAACAATATCTTCAGTAATTGGTGAAATCCCTTTTATGCCCGTATAACCGGATCCTCTGAACATGCGAAAGAGCAAAGTCTCAGCTTGGTCTTCACGGTTGTGGCCTAATGCAATTTTATTAATTTTATATAATTTACAAAGTTTATTAAAAAAATCAAATCGTACTTCTCTGGCGTGATTTTCTACATTTGATTTAGGATTGATCTTTATATCCTTAACAACAAGAGATATATTTCGATCAAAACAAAATTTTCTTACAAATTGTTCATCAAGTTGAGATTCATTTTCACGTAATCCATAATTAACATGCGCTACAAGAATTGAATAACCATATTTGGATTTCAAATGCCAGAGAGCTAATAGAAGAGCTGTGGAATCTGCGCCACCGGAAAAACCAACAAGTATCTTCTCCCCACTTCTAAAAAGTTTGTGCTTAACAGAGTATCGTTCGAATCTTTCGATAAAACCGTTATTTTTCATTTCCACATCCTTAATGAATCTTAAGTTTTAACTTTTTCAAGTTTTAATAAGGAATTCAATGTGTCAAATAAAAAGCTTGTAAGAATTTGTGTAGTTAGTTTTATGACAAAAAAATAAACTAGAAAAAGAGTTAAGGAGCTAATTATGAAGAAGTTACTACTTTTGGGCGATGAAGCTATCGGTCAAGGTGCTTTGGATGCTGGGTTATCAGGTGCTTATGGCTATCCTGGAACTCCCTCTACCGAGATAATTGAGTATATTCAAAGAAGCCCGGATGCTAAAGAAAGAGACGTACACAGAACCTGGTCTGCCAATGAAAAAACGGCAATGGAAGCAGCACTTGGAATGTCATATGCTGGTAAAAGAACAATTGTAACAATGAAACATGTTGGACTAAATGTGGCAGCAGATGCATATATGAATTCTGCACTAACAGGTGCAAATGGTGGTGTTATTGTTGCAGTTGCAGATGATCCATCTATGCATTCATCACAGAATGAGCAAGATTCACGATTTTTTGCAAAATTTGCTTTGCTGCCAGCTTTTGAGCCATCAAACCAGCAGGAAGCTTATGAAATGCCCAGACTGGCTTATGAGATTTCAGAAAAATATCATCTTCCTGTTATGTTGCGGTTAACTACCAGACTTGCCCATTCCAGAGCTGGAGTAGAAAGAAGTGATGTCTTAAAAGAAAATGAAATGCATCTACCCGAAAATAAAGATCAATTTATGTTGCTTCCTGCCTTTGCCAGAAAGAAATATAAACATCTATTATCAATTCAAGAAGCTTTGGAAATGGAATCGGAAAAATCACAATTCAATAAATACATCGAAGGTTCAGATAAAAGCAAGGGTATTATTGCTTGCGGTTTAGCATATAATTATTTAATGGAAAATTATGAAGAATGTAACTTCCCAATATTAAAAATAGGTCAGTATCCACTTCCGAGAAAGAAAATTGAAAAGATATTCAGCGACTGTGATGAGATTCTTGTTTTAGAAGAAGGAATGCCGCTGGTAGAAGAGATGTTGAAAGGTTTTTTGGGTAATCTAAAAATTCACGGACGTTTGGACGGAACACTGGAAAGAGATGGTGAGCTAGATCCGAAGAAAGTTAGAAAAGCCCTTGGACTACATAAACTTCCCAGCAAAGATATTCCTGAAGTAGTTGCAGGAAGACCTCCTGCGCTTTGTGTTGGCTGTCCTCACACCGACTCTTATAAAGCATTAACCGAAGCATTGAAAGAATATGGCAAGGGTCATGTATTCTCAGATATCGGTTGCTATACTTTAGGTTATTTACCACCACATAATGCGATTGATACTTGTGTTGATATGGGTGCTTCAATTACAATGGCTATTGGTGCTGCTGATGCAGGATTCTTCCCATCTATTGCGACGATAGGTGATTCTACATTTGGTCACTCTGGAATTACCGGTCTTCTTGATGCAGTAACTCAGAAATCTAATGTAGTGATCATAATTTTGGATAACGATATTACAGCAATGACAGGTATGCAGGATTCTCAAGTAAATGGTAGAATAGAGCAGATCTGTGAAGGTATTGGAGTAGAAAAAGAACACATTAGAGTTATTAATCCGCTTTCAAAACATCATGAAGAAAATGTAAGAATTTATAAAGAGGAAATTGCTTATAACGGTGTTTCAGTGGTTATTCCTCGCAGACCTTGTATTCATGTTTATTCAAAGAAGAAAAGATAATAGGAGATTAAGATGAAAAAAGATATAATTCTTGCGGGGGTTGGTGGTCAGGGAATCCTATCTATTGCTGCTATTATTGGAACTGCAGCTATTGAAAGTGATCTCCATTTG
>DAOUTP010000354.1 GCA_030626645.1 Candidatus Cloacimonadota bacterium | reverse complement strand
ATATTAAGAATTGCTGCAACATCAGCTCTGAATGTGTCAATGATCTCAAGCTGGAAGCTGCTGAGTTCTAACACAATAAAATCAATATTTTCTTTCTCAATCGGGAAGGAAGAAAATGCTGTTCCAATATTTCCTGCGAGGATCGAATAATATCCGGCAGTTTGTAAAATATGATGAATAAGGCTTACCGTTGTGCTTTTACCATTGGAACCTGTAATGGCAATTATTTTGCTGTGAGGATGTTTAATCCTGAAACTGAATTCAACTTCACTTATGATCTCAATATTCTGCTTCTCAGCTTTTTTTAGAATTGGGATATTTCCAGGAATTCCAGGGCTTAGAATCAATACCTCATTTTGCAGAAGATTGTCTGTGTGTCCTCCGAATTCGCATTGAAATAGATCTTTAATTTGTCTGGAATTGGATATTTCGCTTTCAGTCTTATACTCGCTGATAAAGGCAATTCCACCAAGTTCCTTTATCTTGGCAGCCGCGGAGATCCCGCTCCTTGCCATTCCAAGAATTCCAAATTTCCTATTCTTAATTTTCATGACCTACCTTAGTTTTAAAGTTGCTAAGCCTACACCTACAAGAAGTGCTGCTACTATCCAGAATCTGATCACGATCTTTTCCTCTGAAATGCCTTTTAATTCATAATGGTGATGTATTGGGGCACAAAGAAAAACTCTTTTTCCCGTACCTGTTTTACTTCTTGTATATTTAAAATAATAACGTTGAATGATAGTTGAAAGAGCTTCCACTACGAATACTCCACCGATAATTGCAAAGAAGATCTCTTCTCTAAGCAGCACAGCAAGAACTGCTAAAATTCCACCTAAAGAAAGTGATCCGGTATCACCAAGAATGATCTGTGCCGGTTTTACATTGTACCATAAAAATCCAAGTAATGTTCCAATAAGTGCTGCGATGAATACTGTTAATTCGCCGGCATTTTGGATAAAACCTAAATTCAAATATTCTGCCAAAACAAAGTTACCTTTGATATAAGCCATTATGCCAAGTCCGAGAGCAGCAATAGCTACTGTTCCTCCAGCTAATCCGTCCAAACCGTCAGTTAAATTTACAGCATTTGAAGTAGCTGTGACCATGAAAATAACAAATGGTATGAAAAGGAATTTCAGTTGAATTGCACTATCTTTAAAAAATGGTAAATTTATTTCTGTGATCGAGCTTGGATCATGCGAACCATAATATAATGCAAGTGCTATAAGCAAGCCTAAGGTGATCTGAGAAAGCAATTTGTATTTTGCGATCAATCCTCTTTTAGCTTTTAAAAAATTCTTAAGATAGTCATCAAGAAAACCGGTTGCACCTAACCAGATCGTAGTAATTATCATGATTAAGATATAACTATTTACGAGATTATTCCATAAAAGCACAGAGAGTAATATACTGCAGATCACAATGAGACCACCCATGGTAGGTGTTCCTTCCTTTTCTTTGTGCGAGATTGGCACATACTCATTTATACTTTCAACAGCCTGGTGTTTTTTTAACATTTTAATAAATTTAGGTCCTAAAACGATCGAGAAAAAAATTGCAGTGATAAAAGCTGCAATTGACCGGAAAGTTACATATTGGAATACATTAAATAAGTTGTATCCAAATACTTCCGTATTGGCTAAAGGGGCAAAAAGGTGATAAAACATTTCTAAATCCTTCCTATTATTTTTTCTAATTTTATTCCATGAGATGCTTTGATGAGAACAATTGCATTTGTCGGAATATCTTCCAATATCCCGGATGATAATAATTTATCAATATCTTCAAAATGTGCATCAGCATTGAATACACGAGATATGTTGCCAACGGATAGCAACTGTTTATAATTCATCTTTTTAAGCACGATCATCATATTTTCGTGCAGTTCTTTTGTCAATTTTCCAAGCTCAAGCATATCTCCAAGAATTGCATAATGCGGTTTTTCCACTTCATATTCATTCCAGAATTCAATTGCTGCT
>DAOUTP010000030.1 GCA_030626645.1 Candidatus Cloacimonadota bacterium | reverse complement strand
ATAAAGAGAAGCACCGCGGATAGATGTTCCATTAATTGCAGCTTGTATGACTGCATTTTGCTCAGCATGAACTCCACGACACAATTCATGTCTTTCACCGGAAGGAACATTTAATTGTTCGCGAAGACATCCAGTAATTGCGCAATGCCTGATATGTTTAGGTGCTCCATTATATCCTGTAGATAAGATCTGATTATCCTTTACGATTATTGCTCCTACTTGTCTGCGTAAACAGGTTGATCTAGTACCTGCCAGATATGCCATTTCCATAAAATACTGATGCCAGCTTGGTCTGTTATTCATTAATTACCTCTATAGTTTTTTCGTATTACTTTTTTGTTTCTTAATTTTCTCGTCTCGAACAAGTTCTGCCTGAGATTTTCTTAAATAAAAGGGTTCCAATTCCGATATATTCTCAAAATCATATTCGGGGACTTTTCTTTTGAGTGCTATGCTTATCAGTGTAGAAGCCAACGGAATATTCTGATGTTCCATACAAAAAGTATGATCAATCCCACTTTCTATAATATCTTTTTTGAATTCTTTTGAACCGTCTCCTACAACGATAAAAGGATATTTAATTAACTTGAATATATCAGCCGGTTTTGCATTAGTTCCCGGTATCAGGATTTCCAAATCAGGAGAATACAATGCAGCATAAACTTCATTCATTCTCGCATCTATGAGTGCAAGTATGTTCCTATTTGAAGGAGCAATATTATTTGCTAAAAGTTCTAAAGTATTAATTGGTAGCAGGGGAATATTGAGAGCCATGCAAATCCCTTTTGCTGTAGCAAGACCTATTCTAATACCTGTAAAAGATCCGGGTCCATTTGCAATTACAACCAGATCAATATCGGAAATCTCAATTTTTGAATTCTTCAGCCCTGCATCGATCTGAGGCAATAGACGTTCAGAATGAGTTATTTTAATATCGAGATGGTTGATATACGAGATGTGATCATCATTATAAATTGCAATACTGCCAGAACTTGATGTTGTGCTTAATGCAAGTATTTTCAATTTACTCTCCTACGATTATTCTCTGTTACAGATTTTTTCTAAAAATGCTAAAGTCAAGAAAAAGAAAATTAAAATAGTATTCAAATTATCTAAGCGTAATAGATAAAGGTTATCAAAGAATATCTTGCAAAAATTAACTTTACTTTCAAACCCCATCTTATCAAATTTGCTCCAGATTATGAAACTGGAGAAGGGATGAAGAAATTAACAAAGAGCAAGATAGAATTTTTCTTTTTTAAATTGTTTATTAATATATTCAAAGTCTTTCCATATAAATTTACCAGATCATTCCTGGCTAGTCTCTTTGTATTTGGTGCAAGTATTTTTAACATTCGTAAATCTTTAGCAAATAAGCAACTTAAAATGGTCTTCCCTGATAAACCGAAAAAAGAGATAAAAAAAATCTTAAATAAAATGTATTATCATATGGGATTAACGACTGCTGAATCGTATTTCGGCAACAAAGAAAAACTTTTCGAAAGGTGTGAAATAAAAGGCTGGAAAAACCTCAAGGATGCAGTTGAAGAAGGAAAAGGTGTGATCTTGGTTACCGGTCATTTTGGAAATTGGGAACTTGCAGGTAAATTTATAGCATCTCACTTTGATATGGCAGTTGTGGGTAAAAGACAGCGGAACAGATACTTTGATGATTATACAAATGCATTACGTTTAAAAGATAAAGTTATTGTAATTAATAAAAAGAATGCGCTCAGACCAATTCTTAAAATGCTCGGTGATGGTTATATAGTAAGTTTATTAATGGATCAGAATGCCGGTAGAAATGGTGTACTTACAGATTTTTTAGGACATGAAGCATCCACCTTTGTTGGAGCTGCTAAGATCGCCATAAAAACAGGATGTCCCATTGCTCCGGCATATGCGATAAGGAAAGATGACGGAAGTCATGTATTCATTTGTGAAGAGATCATTTCTCCCGAAGGATTCAAAAATAACTTAGAAGATATTGCTAAATTAACTGAAATAATTTCTAAGAGGATAGAAAAATATATTTATCAATATCCTCATTTGTGGTTCTGGGTACATAAACGCTGGAAAGGTCATAAAAAAGCCAGAAAGATATAATGCTTTACAATAAAGTATAATTACAAACATTTGCTTGTAAGGAGTTGCTTTTGAGAAGATATATTTTCGTAATAATAGCGCTTGTTTTCTCACTGCTCAATGCAGTTGATTATCATACTGCATCGGGTAGGAATGTGAGGTCTACAATGCGGGATACATTATTTTATTATCATACAAACACTGACGACCAGCATTGGTTCGGAAGTGATAGCTGGGCAGTTAAATTTGAATTCAACGAATTCTATCCTGAAATAGATTCTCTAGCTTATCAAGCAGAAGGCGCCAATATATTTATTCCGGGGGTAGGCGGTTCTGACCCTTTAACAATAAAACTTTGTGAAGATAGATATGGGCAACCTCTTATTCATCCTGATAGTTTATTATTCTCTCAAACACTGCAAACCGCTGAGATTCAATATCAAGATTGGAATTACATTCAATTTTCTAATACTATTACAGATACAACACTGTGGCTTGTCGTAGATTATCCCACAAATACAACCGAGCAATTCATTTCGGCTTCTGCTGTTGGTGGCATGCAAAGTTATTTTATAAACAATGGTTACTACTACAGCATGTTCAGCATTAGTTATGATTCGGAATTTCTTTTTAGCCTTCAGGGCAGATTTTTAACAGAAGGAACAGATCTGGATCTGGTTTCAATTGATTGGGAAGGTGAATTCTTGCCAGGTAATTCCATACATCCTAAATTTACAATAAAAAATAATTCTGATATTCCGGTTTCTGCAAGTTATATTATTCCTTTATTGGAAGATCCAAATGACGCAATTGAGCTTGTTTACACAGCCGACAGTACTTCTTGCCAGCAAATTGATTTACCAGTGCTTAATGCAAATGAGACTTATGTATTCGATGTAAGTGATAGTCTCATGTATATACTTCCGGATAGAGCTTCTCAATATCAATTTGCGGCTGAACTATTTTGTGAAACAGATAGTCTAACTCAGAATAATACTATTGAAAATGAATTTCAAATTTATATTGAAGTATTGGAAAATCTTATGATCGAGAATGCAGTGCAGTTAAATAGTTCAAATTCAGATAATATCTGGTCTGTGCAAGCATCTGTTTTAGATACTTCAAATTGTATTTTACTGAATTACTTTGCAGATCTCAATGATGAACCATTTTATAATGATGATTCTTACGAAAGATACCATTATTATGATCTGATGGGTTTCCCTGCTACAATCGTTGGTGGCAATGAAAAGCTGCTGGGTTATACTTCGCAATATTCTGCTCAGTTAACAGAACTTTACAATATTGCATTTTCAAATAGTACATTCATCAGCAATGATACCTGCTATGCTTATTACAACGAAATGGGAAATGTTGGCTTCTCTTATGAAATAGAAAACACAGAAACTCTTCTTTTTGATGAATTCATAAATGATCTTACTTTGCGAGTTGGAGTGATAGAAAATGTAGAAAACGAACCGGGGATTCCTGCTGATACAAATATTCCAGTTTTTACGTATTTAATTGCTGAAGTTGATGCAGCTCAGTTTTTGGATAATTCAACTATCTCTGATACTGTTCTTTTCAATATGAATGATGATTATACAACCATAAACAACAATCAGGATAATTGCGAAATTGTTTATTGGCTTCAGAATGATGAAACAAAAGAGATCTTTCATGTGAACAAGCTTCCGTTTATAGAATTCCAACCCGGGCTTGTTAGCCTGGATGAGGATGAAATTCCTAAAACCGAGTATAGTATGCATATTTTTCCAAATCCGTGCAAAACTACAGAGTCTATGAATATTTCATTTTTTCTTTCTAAATCGATTCAATCTGCTGAGTTAAAGATATACAACATAAAAGGGCAATTAGTGAAAACAATAATCCAAGAACCAACATCACAGAATGTTTCTTTTATTTGGAATGGAAAGAATAATGTGAATAAGCAAGTTTCCAGCGGGATATACCTGATGCAGATCAAAGCAGAAGCTAATGGAAAAGAATATAAATATCATAAAAAAAGTCTGTTGATCAGGTAAAATGAAAAAAAAGAATATTTTTAATAAAAAGTACTTTGAACTTACAGGCTGTGTTCACAATCATACAATTTATTCCTTTGATTCGAATGTAAAGCTGCGTAAAATACTTAAAGCAGCAAAGAAGAATGAACTGGATTATTTAACAATAAATGATCATCATACAATGGCTGCAAGGGATGATGAAGCTGTAAAAATAGAAAACGATCTTATCGTAATTGTAGGTGCTGAAATTAATGATCCTGAAAAGAATAATCACTTTCTGGTTTTTAATACTGAGGAGATCATCAAAGGTATGGAAGCTAAAGAGTATACTCAGCGTTATGCCGATTCTGATGCAATTTGTTTTGCTGCACATCCTTTTGAAAAAAGAGCTTCCAAACAATTCAGGAAATATATTTGGACTGATAAGAATAACGACAACTTTGATGGAATTGAGATTTGGAATTATCTTTCGGAATGGATCGGGAAATTAAATCCAAAATTGAATGGATTATTCTTTGTCCTATTTCCATCATTGTTTGTGCGCAAACCACTCCGCGAAACTTTAAATTACTGGGATGAATTGAATAATGCAGGGAAGAGAAGATCAGCTATTGGCAGTGTGGATGCTCATTCTGAACGAATAGAGAAATTTGGTATCAAGTTAGAATTTCTCACTCACAAAACATTATTCCGTTCAATTCGTACAAATGTTCTTATTCATGAAGATGTCCAAATTGATCAGCAGAATATTTTGAAAGCTTTAAAAAATGGTAATAGTTATATAGTAAATTATAAAGTTGGAAATCCATACGATTTTTATGCCGGTATAGCCTCATCAAAAGATGAAAGTGCTATCTTTGGTGAAGAGCTAACATTTTCCGAGAACATGTATTTTTATTTCAGACTTCCAAAAATTGCCAGAGTAAAACTTTATAGAAATGGAAAGCAGATTGCTTCTAAACTTGATGAAAAGGGAAGATTTGAAATATCACAAAAAGGGAATTACAGGTTAGAAATTTATAGATTTGGTTATGGCTGGATCTTTACGAATAATATTTATGTGATTTGAGATTGATTTCCCTTCCGAAGCCTTTCTTTCATGTTTTTGTTGTTGAGGATTCGGAAGGTTGGACGAGAAAATAGATATGATTATGTTTGTTTCTTTTCTACGGGTTTTACCCGTAGTTATTTACATTTAACTCCTTCGGAGTTTATAAAGAAAGAATCAAATAATACAAATCCCGAAGGGATTGAACTATAATAACCGCAGATGAAATCTGTGGTCTGTAGGTGAAACTTGCGAAAAACCCTAACAGGGTTTAACAAAAAATACGGGACATAACATAATTGGGGAGGTAATCTATAGGATGTCAACTTACACACAAATATTATACCAGATTGTATTTTCAACAAAAAAAAGAGAAAGAACTCTTAAGGAAAAAGATAGAGAAAAACTATATGCTTATATTTGTGGAATTTTGAAGAATAAGAAATGTCATCTTTATAGAATTAATGGTGTAGAGGATCATATCCATATTATTACTCATATCCATCCGAGTGTGACTCTTTCTTCATTAGTGAAAGATATAAAACTTTCAACTTCGAGCTGGATCAAAGAAAATTCTTGTTTCCCGAGTTTTAACGGCTGGCAAGATGGTTATGGTGCTTTTACATATTCAATAACTGAAAAGAACAGGTTGATAGAATATGTAAAAAATCAACTAATTCATCATTTTAGGAAGAGTTTCATGGAAGAATATATTGAGTTATTACGTGAACATAAAATTGATTTTGATGAAAGATATTTATTATAATATTCAAACCCTTCAGGTTTGTGATCATGCTTGTTTCTTTTCTACGGGTTTTACCCGTAGTTATTTACGTTTGACTCCTTCGGAGTTTTTTGGAGATTTTCTTTGGGAGATGCTTAGGAAAGAAATATGATGAAAGATATTTATTATAATATTCAAACCCTTCAGGTTTGTGATCATGCTTGTTCTTTTTCTACGGGCTTCTACCCGTAGTTATTCACGTTTAACTCCTTCGGAGTTTATAAAGAAAGAATCAAATAATACAAATCCCGAAGGGATTGAACAATAATAACCACAGATGAAATCTGTGGTCTGTAGGTGAAACCTAAGAAAAACCCTGACAGGATTTAATTTAATTCCTTCAGAGTTTTATATTGACGATATTATGAGTTTTGAGAAATAGAAGAAAATATAGGAAGGAAAATATGAGTAAAATTTTTGTTAATGAATTAAAAGATCACCTGAATAAGGAGATCATCAGTAACTTTCTGGTAACAGAAAAGATATTGCGTGAAGGAGCTAAAGATTTCTACTTAAGATTAAAACTGGCGGATAGCTCCGGTTCAATTGCCGGTAATGTATGGAATAATGCAAAGGCAATTGCTGAGAAATTTGATGAAGGCGATGTGATCCAGGTTAATGGTTTTGTGATTACCTACAAAGCTCAACTTCAGCTCACAGTAAATAAACTTAAAAAAGTTCCTCAGGAAGAATATGATCTTCAAGATTTTCTTGAAACAACATCCAAAGATATAAATAAACTCTCAGATAAAATGTTCAGCTACATCGACAGCATTAAAAACCAATATCTAAAAGAATTATTGCTGAATATCTTCGAAGATAAAGAGTTCTTCACAAAATTTGGGCAAGCACCGGCAGCCAAGAGTTGGCATCATAATTACATTGGCGGACTTCTGGAGCATACAATATCCGTTACAGGATTATGTGATTACGCTTCCCATAATTATAAAGTTGATAGAGATCTGCTGGTAGCAGGAGGTATTCTACACGATATTGGTAAGGTCTTTGAATATCAGGTTGTGCCGAATATCGAATTCACTCCAGTTGGAAGATTGGTCGGGCATATTCCGCTTGGAGATAATTTTGTTTCAGATAAAGCAAAAGATATCAATAACTTTCCCAAAGATCTTCTCATGAAATTGCGTCATTTGATTCTTTCACATCACGGAGAATATGAAATGGCATCTGCTAGACTTCCTCAAACTCTGGAAGCGACGATACTCCATCAAGCCGATAATTTTGATGCACAGTCAATTGGTGTGCAGCAGCTCAAAGATGCAGTTACTGACGGCGATGCACTTTGGACAGAATTTGATAGATTAAATAGCAGATTTTATTATATAAAATAAATTATGTTCCAAACATCTGTATTAGCTAGTGGCAGCAAAGGAAATTCTATCCTGATCCGAACAGAAAGTACAAAAATACTTCTCGATGCTGGACTTAGCGGTAAGAAAATAACAAATTTTATTCAAAGTATTAACTTAGATGAGAATAAACTGGATGGAGTCGTTATAAGTCATGAACATAGTGATCATATTCGTGGAGCTGGGATTATCTGCCGCAAATTACAAATTCCACTTTATATTACTAAGCCTACATATAATGCTTGCGAGGATCGTTTAGGAAATTTACCAGTTGGTGTGATACACTTTAAAAATGGATCATCATTTGCAATTGGAGATATTGAGATCAGGGCGTTCCAATCTTCCCATGATGTTGCCGATGGGAGTAATTTCACATTTAAAAAAAATGGGGATGATACCAGAAAACTGGCGATTGCAACAGATCTTGGTTTCAGCTCCAATTTAATGATAACACAATTAAAGGATTCAACTTCCATAATACTTGAAAGTAATCATGATGTGAAAATGCTTATTAATGGATCATATCCACCACATTTGAAACAACGCATAAAAAGTAAACAGGGTCATCTCTCTAATGATCAAGCTGTTGGTGTGGTTTCGCAGGTTATTCATCCAGGACTAAAGAATATAATTCTTGCGCATTTGAGCGAGGAAAATAATCTTCCAGAAAAAGCTGAACAATTAATGAGAGATTATTTGCATAGCATAAGACATGATCTCAGGCTTATTGTTGCTTCGCAATATGAATCTACAAAATTAATTGATGTATAAATTTAAATAAAAGGTAAATATGTTAATTTCAATATTACTCTTACTCATAGGATTTGCAATTGTGATCAAAGGTGCAGATTTTTTGATTGATGGTGCATCCTCGCTTGCTAAAAAGCTTTCCATCTCAGAAATCGCGATAGGGCTCACAATAATTGCCTTTGGAACTTCAGCTCCGGAACTTATTGTAAATGTCTTCGCCAGTCTTGGCGGGCATCATGAGATCACATTTGGTAACATTTTGGGAAGTAATATCTTCAATATTCTCATGGTGCTAGGAGTTGCCGGGATTATTTCTACGATATCTGTGCAGCGAAACACGGTTTTGAAAGAAATCCCATTTTTATTAGTAGCAACCTTACTTGTTTTTGGTTTGGCTTTATGGAATTCTGATCTTTCATTTATAGATGGAATTATTCTTCTTGTTTTTCTACTAGCTTTCTTCATCTATGTTTTTGTTATTCTTAAAGCTAAACCTCTTCAAGGATCAGATATTAAAGAGTATTCATATCTAATTACAATTCTCATGATGATCCTTGGAACGATAGGATTATTTTTTGGTGGGAAGTTCGTGGTTGATAATGCTGTGATAATTGCACAATATTTTGGCGTGAGCAAAAAATTCATAGGATTAACAATAGTTGCTTTGGGTACATCTCTACCAGAATTTGTAACGACTGTAATGGCGATAATTAAAGGCAGAAATGATCTGGCAATAGGAACCGTGGTGGGTTCCAATCTTTTTAATATTCTGCTAGTTCTTGGAGTTAGTTCACTAATCTCTCCAATCCATTATGACACATCTCTTAATATTGATTTTATATTCCTTTGTGTAATCACGATCATGTTATTCACTTCGATGTTCATTGGTAAGAAACATAAACTCACAAAGATCGAAGCTGTTCTTTTTGTTTTTTTGTATATAGTATATTTAGTTTTCTTGTTTGTTCGGAAATGAGCAAGATCTAATGGAATAATAAATGCGAAAATTGTTTATCATAAATTGTACATTTGCAAAAGCCGGTATAGAAAGATTAAATATATTATTTAACAGTATTATTGAAAAATATGATATCGATTTTGAAATTCATCATTTAACAGATACAATTGTAGATCTCGATGAATTCTCTCATCTGATTATAACTGGTTCAGCCCTTTATGTTTCACAGGAAAATGAGAACGATGAAAAATTGTACAGCATTGTACAGCAGTTTACCAGTAAAAGTATTTTAGGAATATGTTATGGACATCAGATGTTGGCAAAAGCACTGATGAAGAAAAATGTTTGCCGCAAAAGTAAAATCCCTGAATTAGGTTGGAGAGAAGTTGAATTAGTAACCAACTCAATATTTGAAGGTATTACCAAACCTGTATTTTATGAATCTCATTTAGAGGAAGTATTCGATCTGAATGATGATTTTACAATTATTGCGTCAAACGCTAATTGCGATATTCAGGGTTATCAATATAAAGACCTGCCGATCTGGGGAGTGCAATTTCACCCGGAAGTAACATTTGAATACGGTCAACAATCGATTAAAAATAAACTAACAAACTATGAATCAATGAAAAAATTTTTTAAAAACGAATTGGAAGATCCCAAATATATAGAACAGAATTTCAAGATCTTTGAGAATTTTATAAATTCGTAAAAAAAAAATATAAAGGAGTAATAATATGAAAAAAAAGTACTTAGTTCTAATAATCGTGATTTCATTAGCTGTAAGCAGTTGCGACATTTTCAATACGAATTTTGATGATCTGGAAGATGCCAGAATGTATGAAGCAAAAGTATTAACTGATGCACCAGATAATCCAGCAACATTAAAGATCATGACCTGGAATATCAAATTTGGAGGAGCACGTATAGATTTCTTCTTCGATGGTTGGGGTAATGAAGTTCTTATGGATGAAGAAGTTGTTGAAGTAAACACACAAAATATAGCTGATTACATTAATGAAGTTGATCCTGATATTATCTTGCTGCAAGAACTGGATATCGACAGTAAGCGCAGTGCTTATGTAGATCAAATGCAATATATATTGGATGCAACTGATCTAAACTATGGAGCTTATGCATCTCAATGGAAAGCTGATTTTGTTCCGAGTGATGGACTTGGAAGAATGAATTCTGGTAATGCAATTATGAGTAGATGGGAAATTACTGATGCTGTCAGGATTGCACTTCCGCTGATTGATCAAGATGGATTAACACAGTATTTTTATCTTCGCAGGAATATCCTGAAAACTAAGATACAAATTGGCGACGAGGAATTACAAGTTCTCAATATTCATGCAGCGGCATATTCCAAAGACGGAACAAAAAAAGAACAGATTGATATTTTTAAAGGTGAGTTGGATGATCTTGATGCTGAGGGACTACTATTCGTAGCTGGAGGAGATTTCAATGCAATTCCACCCAATTCTGTAAATTGGCTTGAAGAGGGTTTCCCAGATCGTCCTGACGATTTAGGTGAAGATTACGAAGTCGAGGATTATGCCATTACCGATATGGTTGAGTTCTATGCAGATTATCATCCTGACCTATCTCTTGATGACTATATCCTATTTGAAGAAGCTGATGACTATTTCAGTCCCTATTATACTCATTCGATCTACATTAATCTTCCTTTTGAAGATAATTATGATTCTGAAATAATTGACATTGATTGGAACCGAAAACTTGATTATTTATTTACAAATTATGAAACCGGTTGGATTGCAGGCTCAAATGAAACTCATCAGGATACAAGGCAGCTTTCTGATCACTGCCCGGTAACTGTGGAACTGGAGTGGTAAAATGAAAAAAATAATAATATTATTAATAATCAGTTTTTTAACGATATCATTGTTAGCAGAAACTGCGATCTGGTCTAAAGGGACAACAGAAGTACTTCCACAGGGAAGATGGGAAGTTGGAATATTCCAACCGCTTAGTTATGGATTGAATGAAACAACAGAACTCTCTACATACGCACTTGCAGATCTTGTAATGCCAAATATTACACTAAAAAAATTCTGGAAAGATATGGAAGGCTGGAAGTTCGCTTCCAAACACAGCCTGATATATCCATCCCTATTTCTAAATATTATAGCTAAAGAAGGTGCTTTTGGAATTTTGCCAGATAACTCTAATATCCCGCATATATTTGTTCTGAGTAATCAATTTATGCTTTCTTATCGTTATAATGAATACATTAATATCATTCCTAAGATCGGGTTTTCTGTAGCATTGGTTAGTGGCGACAGCGATTTTCCAACTATTGATATGCCATTCGTCTACAACAGAACTTCCATCTATCATGAAAATGCAATGTTTAATGTAGGATTGGACGTAAGGGGTAATATTACACCTAAGTTTGAATATTTGGTTGATATTGATAAATTCATAATGGATAAAGAATATTGCGAATATTCGTATGAACATAAAACGCTTATTATCTGGAAGATAAATCATAGATTTGCACTTTCGGGTGGTTATAAGCTCTGTTATTCAGATTATCCTTCAAGACTGCAGAGAAGCACAGATATTATTCCGTTGATCGATCTGCAGGTAGGATTTAAGTAGAAAAATGTAATTCTTCCGAAGATTATATGACTTTCATTGTGTCTTAATTGTCTGGGCGATGCTCAGCGAAGACAGAACCTTTTGAATGTTCTCTGTTTTTCTTTTATTTGAGATTTAGTATCATAATATTTGAAAGTTCTTTGTAAAGAATGCATGAAAAAATATTAATTGACAATAATAGCACAACTTTCGTAAATAAAGCAATTATAAAATTAATTGTTCACATATTGTTAAATGAAAAAGGGAGAAACTTTATGAAAACTTTTAAAACAATTTTTATTATTACTATTCTGGTAATTATGCTTATTTTAGGTTGTTCAAAAAATAATCCTACATCTTGTAATGGAGATACTGGTAATTTAATCGAAATCTCTTTTAGTGACGAAAAGGTTATCAATGAAAACAATACGCAGGAATATACTTATACACAGGGAATTACGTGGGAAGCACTAATTGATGATGAACCATTATTCGCTTATCGAATAACAACATCGAATGGTGATTTACCTGAGAGTATTGTCACAGATCCAAATGGTTGGGTTTATCAAAATGAACCTGAAGAAGAACCCACAATCTGGACAGACAAAACAGAGTTAGAAATAAGTTTCAATTCTGTTAATGGAGTATTAGAATACATAATTACAGAATTTGAAGTAAAATTCCTACATGATGAACAGGAAAGTGGGATTGTAGCTGCAAGTTTCTTTGATTTCAGGGAGATTGGAACGCTTCTTACTACAACAGGAGGGGATTGTAACGGACAAACAACAGGTACAGGGCTAATCTTTTTAATTAGAGAAAAAATTCTGGATATATTTGTTGATGGACTTTATGCAGACCATTT
>DAOUTP010000356.1 GCA_030626645.1 Candidatus Cloacimonadota bacterium | reverse complement strand
TTCTATGATATGGAGGCTGATGGGTTCAGTCTGGATGATAAGCGGACGTTCATTGATGGGAAGGGAGATATTCCGGATATTATAGAGAAATTTAAGGATAAGAATAATGGGAAATTCGAGGATCGGAAGGCGAAATGTTTCTATGTGCCGTTTGAAGAAATCAAAGAGAATGATTATGATCTGAGTATTTCCAAGTATAGAGAGATTGAATATGAAGAAGTGGAGTATGAGAAGCCAGAAGTGATTAAGCAGAAGATACTAGAGCTGGAGAATAAGATAACAGCAACACTGAAAAGTTTGGAAATATAATTTAAAATGTTTCTCTTTAACATCGTTTGGGTAATTTCACGATTCAAGATAAATCGACAAACATGGAATTGCACTGCCAGAATCAATGGACAGGATTAAAAAGAGAATGCTTAAATTATATTTTATCTCTTTCCATATAAATTTCTAAAAGTTTCTCTTCTGTTAATGGACAAGAAACTAAATCATCAAATTCTTCTCGAGAGAGATAAAGTTGATTTCTCATTTTGCTGACAAGGGTTTTTCCATATTCTTTAATACCATGACTTACAAAAGTTCTCACGTTTGTTTTCTTGCCATTGACATATAGAATATATATCTTATGTTTAGATTGATGAACTTGAAACCCCTTTTTACTCAGAGCAGACTCAATATCCTTAGTTTTATATGAATTCATTTTTGGCTTTCTACCCTGTAAGTTCGATCAATTTTTTTCTAAATTCTTTCGCTCCTTCAGTCAGCTCTTGTTCTTTTATATCAAAATATTCTGACAATAAAATAGCAATTTCCTCTTGTAATCCCACATTTGCCAATTTCATAGAGGGGGCGACTACTAACAATCCTAACTCATCATTAGAGGCTATATATTGTTCACCTTCAAAAACAATATCAATTGAAATCGGTTCATTTAGTTGTTTTTCAATTGAATCTAGTTTATATTTAATAATTTCAAAATGAGGTAACATATCCAGGGAAGTCTCATCCTCAATATTCAAAACGAATTTTCCACTTTTTGGTTTCATTGTTCCGCGAATTCGAACGAAATCACCAATTGAATTTATTATAATATCCTCAATCTCAGGAGAATATTCACAATGGATCAATCCTTCTGGTGAGTCAATTTTGAATTCTCTTTTTTTATCCACTCTTACCTCTATTAAACGACCTTCAACTTGTTTTTCATATTCTTCCGGTCTCATCTTTAGAAGTGAGCGAATGATTTCTTTTTTTGATGGATTAAGAGTCAATTTTGGAGATTTGCCAAATTTAAAATTCAGAGCCATTTTAGATTGACCATCAGGCCAAATAGAATCATATTCTCTTAAGATTCGATTTAGACGATGAGGATTATTAATTAGTTCGAATAATTGTAGGTGCAGTGCATCTCTATTTTCTAATTCTCCTTTTTCAGAAACAATTTTTAATAAATTATTGGCAATTGAAATTGAATTTTCACCTAATGTAGGCATTCCTGGTAAGCTTTCTTGTGCATCTCCAATTTGCATTTGTGCATGGACACTTCCGGTATCCAATTCAGTTATAACTAAAGAACAATTATCTTTAACAGATTGAGGATAATCGCCCTTAGGGCGTGGTTCATTCCCTTCTAGATGATCACCTATGCTGAAAATAATATTTTGAAGATGCTGAAACACATCCGCTACATAAACAATTGGAATTTTATCAATTCCATTTATTGAAAAAGAAACATTTCTTTGATAACTCACCATTTAATTATTATTACCGCTTTTCTTAATTATAAATCCTTCTAAAAACTATATTAATCATTATCGGGGTTAATGAGATTATATTACAATTTTTTAGGATTGCCCCCCAGCAACAACCCCACAAAAAATAATTCCAGACACTCCCCAAGTCCAAAACCGGACTCAAAGATACCCTTTCTTATGCATCAACTCGGCATTCAGCACACTGGCCC
>DAOUTP010000237.1 GCA_030626645.1 Candidatus Cloacimonadota bacterium | reverse complement strand
TATTTTTGTGTATAGGAATTTGGATATTTGTATTAAGTATGTGGGGAAAAAACAAAAAGAATTTGGTCATCAACAAAGTATAAGCAGTTTGGTTTAAGTTTGATTAATAATGCCCATAACAATAACATCTACGGTAGGGTTATAGAAATTAGGAATTTGAAATTAGGAGCCGGAGCGTAGCGGAGACCGACGAAGTCAATTAGAAATTGAAATCGTTCCGATCCCGCCGAACACACAGAACAATAGCCATAATAAAGTACGATTTACCTTATTCTAACCTCTTTATTATTTTACTAATATCTTCAACTTTTTCTGCTACAAAATCGGGTTGAACTTTCCAGCTTGAAATATTAGTATCGGTATCATAAAATGCACCAATACTGATAACTTTGATATTGCTCCCATTTTCCTTATAAACTTTGTTAGCATTAATTACACAGCGGATATCTGTTTCATGATCACCTATATAAATTACTGTTCCTGTTTTAAGCGGAATAAGGTCAGAGATGCATTGCATGAGTCCATCCGGTGCCGGTTTTTGTTTGCTGGTTTCAACTTCTTCATAACCAAGAATACTCTTGAAATATTTCAACATTTTCCCCTTCTGTAAAAACTGCCTGATATTCTCTCTGGAATTCTGAGAAACAATCCCGTGAGGATATTTATTTAAGGTTTGAATCACATTTATAATCCCATCGTAAAATGGAACTTCAGTTTCATCTTTAAGTTGAAACTCAGACCATAATCTGCCGGCTTTGTCTATTTCATTCTCATTTAGGTGAAATTCATTCTTATAAAGAGTACGCCAGTTCTCTGCCTTTCGGGCAGCAATACGGTAATTATTCAGGTTTCTTAAAGGAAAAAACTTTTCATGTTTGTTACCGGTAATTTGCTCGATGATCTTTCTAGTTACATTCAGGTTTTTGATGTGTGTATCAACCAATGTCCCATCGTAATCCCAGATGATTGCCTTGATCATTTTGTCTTTCCATAAATGTGTTTTATGTCGGGAAGTTCAGTACAATAGTAATGAACCCAAATGTAAATATATTGGAATAAGGCAGCGATCAGTGCCGGTTTGGAAAACAATATAAGTCCGGGTATCCACAAGATAAGAAGTCCGAATTTATACATTGCATTATTAGAAAATCTGAAGATTCCTTGCTTTACAAATTGTTTATCACCAAATGATCTATCGAAATGATCAATTCCATAAGCACGTTTAAAACCGAAATACTTCAATACCGAATATATTAAATATATCACGATCATTGAAAGCAGGATGGCTAAAGAATAGGTGATTACAGGATCAAGTGAGATTGAATTTTTACTTGAGATCCCCAGTGCAATTATAAACAGTAACCTGGGTACAAACATTATAGAAAATCCAACTGCATAAATCACAAATCCTGTTTTACCAAATATCCGTGAAATATGAGAATAGTATAATTCCAATCGCCAAACGATCAACACATAAATCTGATGCAATATGGGAATTACAATAGCCCAGATCAACCACATTTTTGCAGTGATACCCCAGAATTCACCATCAAGAGAAGAATTACTTAGAAGTATTTTAACACCGTAAATCAGAATTACTAATGAGATCAAATGCCAGAGCTGTTTTTCAAGTACTTTCATTCAGACTCATATTGGGTTCGGTAACTCAATTTTCCATTCTTATATTCATAGATCCTGAAAGATGGCTGTCTGCCAAAACGGTTAGTTACCGAAGATGCCACAAATAACGGAATTTCACCTATCCAGTGAAGTTCATCACTGTGAAAATGTCCCGCCAGAATGGCAACTACATTATGTGAATTTAATGTTTTCTCCCAGCGGTTATGATTTTCATTTTCCCAGCCGTCGTGCATAGTATTATTGTAGAAGCTTTCTACAGAGGGAATATGATGAAACACAACAACCGGTTTATCTCCAGTTCTTTTAAGCGCATTTTCAAGCTCTAAGAATGGGTCATAACCTTCAACCGAAAATGAGTAAGCAATAGGATCGGAATAAAGCCCGATGAACGACACTTCTTCAAAATCCATTTCTACTATCAGATCACCAAAATATTCCTGAAAGATATTTATCTCTTTTTCTACATGTTCTTGGAAAATATCGTGATTTCCGGGGATGTAATAAAGCGGAGCTTCTAATTTCTCCAGTGCTGCAAAAGCTTTGATAACATTAATTGTATCACTCATCCCGTCCTGTAAAATATCACCTGTATGTATCACACATTTAATTTCCATGGGAAGTTCATTGATCTGCTGCACTAGGTTTTGTGTTATCTCCAAATTTGTCCCTTTACCAATGTGAGTATCAGTTATCTGCACAAAATAAAAATGGTTATCTTCAGTTTTAATTTCCTGACCATAAAGCTGAAAACAGAGAATAATAAATAAAACAACAACCACTATTTTTGTTTTCTCAGGTTTAGCATTGAACATTAAATACTCCTATTTTTTAAATGATCTTACTCTTTTGCACCTGAATCTTTAATTAGTTTGATTATTTCAGTTGAGTTGGATATATTATCTATATCTACGAAATTCAATGAAATTAATATCACATATGTATCTTCCGGGTATTCAAACCAGATTCTCAGAAAAGATAAATATTGCAAATCAGGAGTAACATTGGAATTCATTACTATTTCATAAACGTCCACTGGAACACGGAAAGTCCGTAATCCTTTGCTATTGATCTCATGCAGATACTCTTCGCTATCTAATCCAAAAGAATAATGGATATACGAATTAGTTAAATCGAGCATTCCGTTATAGTTCAGGTCTTCCGTATCTAATCTGCAATTTCCTTCGGTTCCGTTGATTTCAGGATATTCTTCGAAACCATTAACGTATATTCTGTCATTATCAAAATCATCATACTGATCATCTCCAATCTCTCCAGAAGCAATTCGATCTAAACCAATATCTTCACCTTGATCCATCAATCCATCCAAGTTAACCATACCATCCTCTTTATCAGGTGTAGCATTCTCTCCTGGTCGATAAAAATCTTCACTTATTCTTCCAAGATCAATATGCATAATAATTGGTATATCAGGAAATACATCAGCGTTTTCCAG
>DAOUTP010000166.1 GCA_030626645.1 Candidatus Cloacimonadota bacterium | reverse complement strand
TGAATCCCTTCTCACCAGCCTGAAATTCCAGATCCATGTAATTATATTGGAGCTGACAGAACTCCCATTTATCATAAGCATCCACTATTTTCTTGAACACTGAGTATGAATCATGAAAGGAAAATCCGATATGCTTGATCTTTCCCTCAGCTTTCTTTTTTTCACACCACTTAAGCACACCGAGATCTTTAATATTCTGCCACGATTTTGTATTTAAGGCATGCAGTAAATAAAAATCGAAATAGTCTGTTTGAAGTTTTTCCAGTTGTTCATTAAAATGTTTATCAAAATCTGCTTCTTCTTTGATGAGCCAGGCGGGAAGTTTAGTTGCCAATAATATTTTGTCTCGCAAGTTCCGTTTCTTAAGATATTCTCCTACAAAATTCTCGCTTTCTCCCCCATGATATGGTTGAGCAGTATCAATATAATTCACACCATGCTCAATTGCATAGTCAAACATCTCTTCAGTTTTTTCCACATCGATCATCTTTTGGTTTTTATCTAGTATTGGAAAACGCATTGCACCAAAACCCAGAATTGAAACCTCTTCTCCGCATAATTTACGATATTGCATTATTTACCTCATTTTTTAAATTCTTGTTAAAATAAACTATCTTTTCTAAATATTTGAAAACATTTGGATTAAAATAGTACTCGGGTTTGCTTGAAGAAATTCGATTTGGATATTTCTTAATCGTTTTCTTACGATTTTTTCCGAAATATGGATTTTTTAACACTAAATATTTACGAGCTAAAGAATCTTTTGAATTTATAATGATTTCAAGATAGCCACCAGAAATTGAAAATTGATGAGGATTCTTTGAAGAATCAACTTCTATGTTATCTAAAGTGGTTTGGTTAATTGGAAATTTTGAAATATCATTTTTTCCCCTACAAAATTTACGAATTTGCTGGCAATATCTTCTTATCATCCATACTGATCTATCTAGTTCAAATAATGTGTATGGTTTTAAATAACGTGATTTATCATTATATCTATTATTCCCTTGTAATAGAATATATTGAATAAAATCTGTAAGTCTTTTATCATTAATAAAATCAAATGCTAAATCATTAATTTCTTGTAAACGATTTAGAGATTTTACTATATCGTGACTTAGATCTTTTGTGTTAATTCCACTAAAAAGTAAAATTGATTTTAGATATTTTTCTAAAGCTTGAAGGGAAGACCAAAAGAATTGATTATCTAATTTACAGAAGTAACAAATTCTAGCATTTATATAGTCTTTATCAGCCGTATCCCTAAAACTTCTGATTACAAATAATAAAATAGAACTATAATCTTTATTTTGCATAACTTTTCCTAATATTACATGTTTATTTATCTCATGATTGATAAATGAATATGATTAAAACTATGATCTGTTAATTAGCATTATCATGATTATTTTTAGTGCAAATTCTTGCAATTCTTAGTTCCAAATTATTTTACCCTCCTTGTCACACAGCTCCCGCTGTGTGATGTTAATCCTTGTAGCTCCTGCTACAGTTCAATACGGTAACTGCTAGAATGCACCTGCGACCGTACATTCGGGTTTAACATACACATATCACCAGGCTCTCATATAACTGAAGAATATAGAACCTGAACTGTCGAAAAGAGCACTGAAACCTATCGAAAAAACATTCTTCCTGCTTTGAAAATTAATAAAACCATGTAACAATCCTGGAACGCCTGTTCCTAATTGGCAGGAAGTCATTTTGTCTTCAGAATATTTTTTCTCATATAATAAGCCAATTCCTCCAAAACAGACTCTATCATAAAATTCGTCATTTTCGAAGATTATTAGGCTGTCCTCCTCCGCTTTTTCTATCCAATCAACATAAGAGCCAAGTTCCCAAAACGAACCAAATGAGCCATAAACTCCTAAGCGAGCTGTTTTAAATGGATAGAATAGTGAAGTTGAAATCTGAGGTGCTATCCCGTAATAGTCATAACTTTTCCCGGCATATTCTTCAACTGCTTCCACAGAATGAAATCCTTTGTAAGCATCAGCATGAACAGAAAATGAACACCAATCATAAGTATAATTGAACTGATGCCGCAATTTCAATGTTGTCGATTTTTCATCTTCATTAGATGCCCCACCCGTAGATGCACTTATTCCAGTATAATTTGTAAGTCCTGTATCACGATTATTCAAAAGAGCTGCATGCTCCGTTCCCATATATCCGTAATGATAACTGGGAAGACATCCCGAAAATACAATAATCAAAGATAACAACAATATAAACCGGAATTTCTTAACAAATTGAAATCTTTTTTGTTTCACTGTTTTCCTCCTTCCAGAATACTACTTATCTTCTTAAGTTCGATCAGAATATTTTCCAGAGCATTTTCATTAACTTTGGGAAATTTGGAAATTTCTTTTGTTGATGATCTTGAATCAGTTAAATCTGATCTTAATTTTTCGTGCAGTTCATCCCAGTTTATAAGTCCTGCAAGTTTGCCTTCATAACCTGTAGCATTTTGAGTTTGCCCTGCAGTTTGAATTTTTATCGAGCCAATTCCCAGCCATCTATCATAAAGAGTTCTTTCCAGCATAAAATCGGTGATCATTCTAAAAGGAATATTCTGCTTGATCTTGGTGAGAATTCCTTTTTTGATAACGATCTTATCATCTTCTATAAAGTAGGATAAATTCTTGATCCATAAGATCATGATCGGTGCAGTGATAATCCACATCAAAATGTTCAAACCAATTACAACTCTCCACATATAAAACGAAAATTGTGCAAAATCTACATCACTATCTAATGCCGGAATTATATGTAAAAGACATGCAAAAAGTACAATTACAATTGATAAGGTTATTAGTGTTAACCACGATTTTGTAATCAATTTTTTGTCGGGTCTAATTTCCATTTTATTCCTCCTAATTATTACCAACTTGATAATAGTTCTCGTTACGCAGCTCCCGCTGTGTAACGTTGAATCCGTTTAGCTCCTGCTTCTCACCATTCAGTAACAACATCTACTAACCCTTTCTGTCCAGAATAATTTCTTGCACTTGAGTATCTCCAACTTTCTGCTTCGTCAACATAACCACGTCTTACAGGATTCTCATGTACATATTTTAATTTTACACTCATCGTTTCTGGATTCTCTATCATCACAGGATGAAATCCTTCTTCCCAAATTTTATGTTTACTATGTGTTAATTTATTTATATATTTAAACTTTTTTAGATGTTTTGTTTTTAATGTTGAAGAATAATAATTTATAATTTCCGTAGCAGTATACGATTTAAATCTCCTAATTAATTCACTTAAATTATCAGATTTTACAATAAAATGTATATGATTTTCCATGATGACATAAGCAAATATAATTAAATTCTCCTTTTGAAGATATTTCAGGCTGGCAATAATAATATCAACAACTTCTGGATCCATAAAAATTGGATACCAATTACTTATAGTGCAAGTAATGTGATATGGATATGATGAATCCACTATCTTATATCTATCTCTGCCCAAGGTTTCTCCTCAGTAGCATGAGCTACAATAACATACGTTTCACAGCAGGAGCTATGAAACGAGATTAGGCATTGTTTTCCTTCTCTCTATAATACTTTCTGCTGTATAGATCATCAAAGCGATCCAAATAAAAACAAATCCAACTAACTTATTAGGATCAAGTGATTCTTTGTAAAGGAAATATCCAACACCGAACTGCAGGATCGGTGCAATATACTGTAGAATACCTAATGAAGATAAGGCAATCCTTTTTGCCGCTGATGCAAAAAAAATAAGCGGTAGGGATGTTACTACACCAGCCAAAATTAACATTAAATTAAATTTCAACTCAATATGCCCGAATGAGCCAACTCCGGAATATTCTCTAAATAGAAGAAAAATAAAAGCCGGTATGAACAGTATCATTGTGTTTATTGTTAATCCTTCAGTTGAACTAAGCGGATCTGTTTTCCGCAGTAATCCATAAATTCCAAATGTGAAAGTAAGAGATAGCCCTATCCAGGGGAGACTGCCATGAACAAAGGTTAGATACAAAACACCAATCCCGGCAATCCCAAATGCTACCCACTGCCAAATTCGGGGACGCTCCTTTAGGAACACAACACCCAGAAAAACTGAGAACAATGGATTTATAAAATAGCCTAAACTTGCTTCTATAATGTATCCGGAATTAACCGCCCAAATAAATAACAACCAATTTATTGCTAACAACAATGAAGATATAACAAAGATCATAAGCGTTTTTTTATCAGAAAATACTTCTTTCAACCATTTCCAATTCTTTTTTGAAGTAAGAATAATCGCTAAAAAAACAAACGACCAGATGATCCTATGACATAATATTTCGTAGGGTGAAACAAATTTGATAACTTTCCAGAAGATCGGGAAAAATCCCCAAAGCAGATACGCCATAATTGCATACACAATTCCGCTATTCATTTATCCCCCTTCTCACTTTTCAAATTCGATTATTTATTATATTCATCCCACCATTTTCTATAATATTCAGGAT
>DAOUTP010000311.1 GCA_030626645.1 Candidatus Cloacimonadota bacterium | reverse complement strand
TTCTTGGTTGTTGGATCTGTCCATGTTTCCAGTTCTACCCGTGACGGATGACGTTTTGTGGTTATCTGAATATCGTCAGTTCGTTCTAAAATAATTTTAACAGGTTTTCCGCTTTTGTAAGATAGCAAAGAACTGATCCCGGCAAATAGACTTGGAAAATCTTCCTTTCCGCCAAAAGCCCCACCAATACCTTCAGAAGTTTCTACGATCACTTCATCCACTGCATTTCCCATTAAAGCTTCTACACCATGTTTTACAAAGAACGGACATTGAGCAGTTATCCGAACAAACATGTTATTAGCTTTGGGATCGTAAACAGAAATGACTCCTTGAGGTTCCAAATAAGCTTGTTCCTGATGCGGAGTGTAGTAAACATCATGATGATGTATCCATTCAGCTTCCGGCACTTTATTCGTTCTATGGTCAATGGTTGTTTCCTTGCCAAAATGATTATCTTCATTATCAAGACACTCTTTAATGTCTATTATTGCAGGAAGTTTTTCATATTCAATTTTTGTTTCTTTAATAAATTTAAGGAGTAATTTCCGGTTTGGATGTGCGATTCCCATGATAACCTGACCGTAATGCATAACTTCGTCATCTACCATAAAAGGCTGATCACAAACCGGTTCAGGTACAATATTTTCACCCGGAATATCTTTAGGTGACACCATAGTAAATTCGGAGAGATCATAATTTTTTGGGAAATTTATATTTTTTATATAGCCATGATGACACGTAGAATATAGCAACTGTCCGTGCAATATGCCATCATAAGTATAATCATCTATAAATTTCCAAGATCCATCCAATTTCGGTTTAGCATCAAATTTTCTTACGCTTTTCATAAGCTTCTCCATATATGAGGATTAATATTATCTATACACATCTTTTCTGTGCGAAATCTTAAGCACATATATTATTAATTCTTCATTGATAATTTTATATAATATTCTATAATCTCGGTAGCGAAGTCTAAATTTATTATGATGAGAAAGTTTTTTTACATTTTTTGGAAAAGCATCATCTAATAAAGAATTGATTAACTTGAGAATTATTAAGACATCATCGTTGGGGATTTTTCGGAGATCTTTTTTGACTGATGTGGCAAATTTCAGTTTATATTTTGCCATGAGCCTTTAAATCTGCTATTAGTTCTTCGTATGAAATTGTCGGTTCATTTTCTCTTTCTTTGATAGTTTGTAGATCCTCTGTATCTTCAGCCAGTTCAAGACGAATTGCTTCATCAACTATGTCAGAAATAGAACGTTCTGTTTCAAGTGCTTTTAATTTGAGAATACGGTGAATTTCGGGATCGAAATAAACCGTAGCTCTCTTTGTAAATGTTGCCATAAAAACCTCCTGATATTTACAAGAAGATAATTAACGTTATAACGTTATGACGTCAAGAATTAATTTAGATTTCATCCAGTTTTTTTATCGGTTTAGGAATATCAATAATTCCCTGAACTGAATTCAGATCTTTTAAACCACTACCTGTAAGTAAGACTACATTCTTTGAATTTTCGTCAATTAGTTCTTTTTCTGCATACTTTATCATTCCGGCAAAAGCTGTTGCTGCTGCTGGTTCAGAAAATATTCCGGTATTTTCACTTAAATTCTTTGAAGCCGAAATTATCTCTTTATCACTAACAATTACTGATTCTCCATTGTATTGTTCTATAAATTTCTTGGTCATCCAATAATTTCGTGGAATATCAACAGCAATAGAATCAGCGATCGTTGTACTTGGTTTTGTAATGAATTTATCATTTTCCAGATTACGAACTATATTATCACTTTTCTCAGATTGAACAGCAACAATTGTTGGAATTTTTTTAATTAAGCCTAACTTTAACAAATCTTCAAATCCTTTGAACACACCGGAAATTATACAACCATCACCAACAGGAACAAAAACACGATCTGGAATTTGCTGTCTCATTTGCTGGAATATCTCGAATGAAACGATTTTCTTGCCTTCGATAGTGAACGGATTGTAAGCAGTATTTCTATTATACCAACCGAATTTCTTTGTTGCTTCAATGCTAAGATCAAAAGCGTCATCATAACTGCCATCAACTGGAATAAGCTGAGCACCATACATTAATATCTGTGTCAGTTTGGCTTTTGGTGCCGAAGCAGGAGCGAAAATTATTGCTTTCAGTTTTTGTGAAGCGCAAATTCCAGCTAGTGATGATCCTGCATTTCCAGTTGATGCAGCAACAATTGTATCAATGTCCTGTTCTTTGGCAAAAGCACAAACCAGATCAGA
>DAOUTP010000381.1 GCA_030626645.1 Candidatus Cloacimonadota bacterium | reverse complement strand
TTCATCTTACTCTACCCGAATCTTTCATTACCTCCTTTACCCGGAATTCTTGGAGCGATATATATTGGTTTATTTGAGATGGGTATAACCTTTGTGATCTGGATAAAAGCCCTGAAATATTCACGTACAACAGCACAAGTTAATAATTTGATCTATCTTACACCTTTTCTCTCATTGCTCGTTATAAGAGCTGTGATTAAAGAAAAAATCTTACTCTCAAGCATTATTGGAGTTATCTTTATAGTAAGTGGTATTATTCTGCAAAAAAGAATTGAGGATAAACATTATATGAACAAATGAATCATCAAATGGAAAGATATTACGGGAAAATAATAAGCGGATACCGGTTTGTAAATAATCTTTTCAGATCAGATATTCGTTTACTATCCAGAGGTGTTGAAGAAAGAGGATTTGGTCGTGAATCATAAATTTATAATGTTCAGATATTTATTAATATTAAGTCTATTCAATCAAATGATTTGACACAATATAACTAATTTACTTTCATTGTGATGTAAATGAAATTACATTGGAGATGAGAAATGGGAACTCAACAAATAATGCTTTTAGTATTAAGTGTGATTATTGTATCTATTTCGGTAGTTGGTGCTGTTGGTTTATTTCAATTACGCGCAGCGAAAGCTAACAGAGCTGCAATAATTCAAGATATGCACGAAATCTCTCTAAAAGCTGTTGCATATTACAAATCTCCTGCTAACTTGGGTGGTGGTGATGGAAATTGGGATACAGTAGGTTTTTATACTTGGTGTGGATATCCTATTTCTGATAATAGGAGATACATTCTTACAACAAATGGTGAGATTCTAGCCAGAGAACAAACTAATGGTTCTTTGATAATAAAAGGTTGGGGAACCGAAATTGGATACGATGGAGATAATCTTATCAATGCCCGCTTAATCCTCATAGGCCCATCTGGTGAATTTACTTTTGAGATTCTTAATTAAATCATTAATGTAATAAAATTCAGTAAGTATTGAAGAGCCCTTTTTATAAACTATTATTTGGAAATTAACTTTTTTTTTTAGAAAATCAATACAGGAAACTTGAATAAAAAACTTTACAAAAATTCTTAACAAACAATAAATAGACCGACGGTCGGTCAGTTAAAAGTAAAGGGTGTATATGGAATGGCTAGAATAGTTAAGAAAGCAAAGGAAAGACGTAAAGAGATTTTGCAAAAAGCTCAACAACTTTTTTATAAACTTGGATATACAAACACATCTGTAAATATGGTTATCGAAGCTTTAGGAATTTCCAAAGGAGCATTCTATCATTACTTTAAATCAAAAGAAGAGCTGCTTGATTGCCTCTCTGATGAGTTCACCCAAAACATTATCACTAAAATTGAAACTATGATAAATAATCCCAATCTTAATGCTCTCGAGAAACTAAACATAATGTATCAAGAATCGGGTAATTACAAAGTTGAGAATATTGATTTTATTATGACCATAACTGAAGCATTATACAAAGATAATAATCTATTGCTTCGTTATAAATTTAACAGTAAATCAATTGAAACTGTTTTACCATTGATGACTTCAATTTTCCAGCAGGGTAAAGATGAGGGTATATTTAATATTGATGATCCGCAGGCAACAGCTCGTATAGTATTACTGTTTGGAATGAGCATAACAGAATACAATGCGAAATTAC
>DAOUTP010000185.1 GCA_030626645.1 Candidatus Cloacimonadota bacterium | reverse complement strand
TAAAGGTATTCCCATTGATTTTGACAAAATGGAATTAGAATCTCGGGAGCACACTATGAGGGGTGATGTTAGACAAATTGAATTTTATTATAAGTTTATAACAAATGGCACAAAATCAACTCAAAGACTTGGTATTTATGGGATTTCAAAATGGTGGTATAAACCGGAAGGAGGTTTAGATCCTCGTTCAATTGAATGGTTAAAGATGGCTGGGGAGTATTTTGTAATTGATGCTGATAGCTCATATTTCAACAAATATAAACCCATAATAATTAAAAGACTTTATGAATTTCTTGATGATGAATATCCAACCATGCAAGTCGCCGCTGCAAGAACACTTGCCTATATGGGTATTTCTGATAGTTTGGTTATAGATAAGCTTAAATATTATTCTAATGGTACAAATTCAGATAAATGGAATATCGAAAATACTGGTTATCCAGATAAAAATTCTATCTATTGGGAAGGTAAAACAGAAAAAGAAAGAAGAAATGATTGTGTTCGGGCTATTGTGAATATAGGAAAGCATGGTTTGAAGATATTAGAAGATAGAATTAGTAATAAGAATAACAGCATAATGGAATCTGAAGATAATGAAAAAGAAAGACCAACTTATTGGGAAGGAGCGAAAATAAGTATTCTATCGAATCAGGATTCTTTAATTAAAAATAATATTCCTATTTCATTTGAAGAAACCGGTCCGGATGCACAAATCCAAATTATGCGTGGTGATGTTCGGCAAATTGAATATTATTACAAATGGATGTGTTATGGTACAAAATTGACGCAAAAATGGGGGATCAATTACATCTCAGGATGGTGGTATAAACCGGAAGGAGGTTTAGATCCTCGTTCAATCGAATGGTTAAAGATGGCTGGAGAGTATACTGTAACAGATGCAGATAGTTCTTATTTCAATAAATACAAACCCATAATAATTAAAAAACTCTATGAATTTCTTGAGGATGAATATCCTTTAATTCAAGTTGCCGCAGCTCAATCTTTAATTAGAATGCATATAACGGATCCATTAATAATAGATAAACTCAAATATTATGCAAATCAAAAAAATACAAAACTTTGGAGTCATAAAATTAATTTAGATCTCTATGAGGGACTTTCTAAAGACAAAACAAATGAAAAAGTAATTAGACTTTTAAGAAGAAGAGCAATGTATATTCTAAAAGAGTTGAATAAATAAATGCTTCTTCTCAAATAATAAATAATAAAAATAAGATTCCCAGTCCCTATTATACAACAGAGCGAACAAGTTGAAGATGATATGTATGGTCAATTCCCCGAATTGACAGCAGAAAACAAAATGAATTTAGCAAGACTTGACTTGAGAGCCGCAGGAACTTGAGTTGAGAATTGCTTAATAGAATTTGTTCTCGCCCCAAGCTTCGCATCAGGGCAAGTCCAAAAGTATGGTCAATTCCCCGAATTGACCGATAAGTTAGTAAACAAGTTGAACTTATAAACAAGAGAAAGACTCTTCGTCGAACGCCTATGAAGATTTCCTCCAGCCTTCGTTGTAACTATGGCTTGGCAGGCAGAGAGACAGAAAGTGTTATTCCAATGAAAACCGGAATCTATGACTTGACACAAAAATGGATACCCGATCGTAGTCGAGTATGACACAAAAGGAAATTTTATGAATAAAGAAATTTTTAGAGAATATTTGGAAAAACATTTGCCGCAAAAAGCAGATGAATTGATGATCTCATTTGAACGATTGCTAGAAGCATTATGGGAAGAAAATTCCAAGGTTAATCTTATCTCGCGGAAAACACCAAAAGAAGAATATTGGACTCGACATTTTCTAGATTCCCTCCTCCCTCTTGAAACTACAAACTTTTCCAATAAAAAAATATTGGATTTTGGAACAGGTGGCGGACTGCCCGGAATACCATTAAATCTTATCTTTCCAGGGTCGGAAGTATATCTATTGGATTCTATCCACAAAAAGATCAACGCAGTAAAAAATATAATTAAAATACTTGACCTGTCATCTTGTTTCACGATTGTTTCACGGTTGGAAGATTTAGAGAGTAACTGGTTTGGATCTTTCGATATTATAGTGTGCAGGTCAGTGAAAATATTGCCGAAGTATAAAAAGGTTTTATTCAAATTGATCAAGAATAACGGGAAGATCATTTTGTATAAAAGCAAACTGATTGATGACATTGGTCAATTCAGTAAGCGCTGGATCCATGATGTTTCACATCCTGCGCTTGGTGAGCGGAAAATAATTGAAATTGAAAAGTAATGATAAATAAATTTGGTGGGAATGTGAACGGTTCCTGCTGAATATTCTGGAGAAAATATGGGGAAAATTATCGCAATTGTAAATCAGAAAGGCGGCGTTGGGAAGACAACTTCCGCAGTCAATATTGCCTCTGCTCTTGCAATTTACGAGAAGAAGACACTGTTAATTGATTTCGATCCGCAGGGTAATTCATCCAGCGGAATAGGTGTAGATGGTAATAGTCCAAATATTTACGAAGCACTTATTAGTAATGTTACGATTAATGATGTTATCAAGAAGTCTCCGATATTGGAGAAGCTGGATATTGTTCCTTCCAATGTTGATCTGAGCGGTGCAGAAATTGAATTGGTCAAAGAATTTTCGCGAGAATTCAAACTGAAAGAAGCTTTAGAGCCGATCAAAGATGATTATGATTATATTATTGTTGACTGTCCTCCATCGTTAGGTTTGCTCACCGTAAATACACTTACTGCCTGCACAGATGTACTTATCCCAATTCAGTGTGAATACTATGCGCTTGAGGGTGTGAGCCAGCTTCTTAACACGATTAGATTAATAAAAAAAGGACTTAATCCTGATCTGAATATTATGGGGATTTTGCTTACAATGTACGATAGAAGATTAAATCTTTCTCTTCAGGTAGCAAAAGAAGTGAGACGCTATTTTCAAGAACAGGCTTTCAATACTATAATTCATCGAAGTGTGAAATTGAGTGAAGCGCCCAGTTTTGGAAAATCAATATTCCATTACGACATTAAATCATCGGGTGCTAAAAGCTATTTGCAATTAGCAAAGGAAGTGATGGCAAGATGAATAGATTAGGAAAAGGATTAGAAGCGCTGATAAGTTCAGTTCCGGAATCTACGGATAAATCAACCGGAATAACCACGATTAAAACAGATCGGATAAAACCAAATAGATACCAACCAAGAAAACTATTTAACTCTGAGAAATTGCAGGAACTGGCAAATTCCCTGAAAGAGAATGGGATAATTCAGCCGATCATTGTAACCACAAAAGATGAAGGCGAATATGAACTTATTGCCGGAGAGCGCAGGCTGGAAGCATCCAAGCTGGCGGGATTCAGCGAAATACCTGTTATTATTCGCAGTGTTTCCCCAAAAGAGCAGTTGCAATTTGCGATAATTGAGAATGTGCAAAGAGAAGATCTTACAGCTATTGAGGAAGCGAGGGCATATCAGCAATTGAACGAAGAGTTCAAACTTACCCATGCACAGATATCTGAAATCGTTGGCAAAGATAGAGCAACAATAACCAATTTTATCAGGCTATTAAAATTAAGTGATAATGTGCAGCAGATGATACTGAATGACCAAATATCATCCGGTCATGCCAGGGCAATACTACAGGTTGATGAAGAGCTTCGCGATAAGTTTTCTCAGCTTATCTTAAGGAATAAACTTTCAGTACGAAAGGCGGAGGAAGAAGCTAAACGCATTAAAGAGACAGGATCGGTTTCAATTTCCAAGAATAAAAAAGAAGTTATTAAAATGCCCGAATTTAAGGAATTTGAAAAAAATCTGAAACAGAAATTTAATTCTAAAGTTAAAATTTCCGATAATAATTACAAAGGAAAGGTTAGCTTCTATTACTCTTCTAAAGATGAATTTAATAAATTATTGGAAAAACTGAAAAAATGAAATTTATCATCCCGATATTATTGATAATTGTTGTACTTATCACAGCTTGGTTCTATGCCG
>DAOUTP010000384.1 GCA_030626645.1 Candidatus Cloacimonadota bacterium | reverse complement strand
TCTAACTGCATTAATATCTGCTCAACTTTTTTCTTATCAATATTTGTGTAGTTTTGCCAGCGTCCAAGATATGGAAATCTTCCCATTAACACCAGCTCTTCAACTGTGTAATCAAATTGAAGTTGAAAATCCTGTGGGATTATTGCAATCTGCTTGGCAAGTTCCTGGCGCGACCAATCATGAAATTCTTTCCCTGAAATAAATACTTGTCCTGTTTTCTCAAGTTGGAAATCAATGATTGCTCTGAGCAAAGTTGATTTTCCTGCTCCGTTGGGTCCTAAAAGAGCACAGAATTCTCCCTTGTGAAAGTCTATTGAAAGATCTTCCAGAACTCTTTTTTGCTGATACGAAACACTTACATTTTTTAAACTTATCATATATTTTTACCTTTTTATAAAAAACTATTTGCCAATTCATACTAATTTAATATGTTATCCTCTAAGGAGATGAAAATGAATATTTCAACGAAGACTGAATACGCTGTGCGAGCTCTAACAGAACTCGCCATAAACTCTACAGATAAACCAGTTTCCATCAATGATATTTGCAAAAATCAGAATCTTCCGGTGAAATACATTGAACAACTCTTTAGGAAATTGAAGCAGAATGGACTCGTTAAAAGTGTTCATGGAGCAAAAGGCGGATATCAACTTGCCTTAAAAATTCACAATATTTCACTTAAAGATATTATGGAAGCTGTTGATGAGAACTATGTAGCTCCGTTCTGCAATGGAAATGCAGAAGAGCATGTACACTGCATCGGCTTACCTTGCGGTTTTAAAGAACTTTGGGATGAAATAAATGAACATACGGAAAATTACTTTGATTCGATAAAGCTGGATCAAATCGTGGCTCGGCTATAGGGAGAATTGATGGAAAGAATATATTTTAATAATTGTTTAACATCCAAACCTGCACCGGAAGTTATAAAAATAACAACCGAGTACATGAAGAATAGATATTACTTCCCTGAGAATTTCAATGCAACTGGAACCGAGATTTCTTCTGATCTGGATTTAGCAAAAAAGATAATTGCAGATTCAATGGGAGCAAACTCAAAAGAAATTCATTTCACCTCCGGTGGGACCGCTGCAAATAATCTGGCAATTAAGGGTTACCTTACGGCAAATTCAAACAAAGGAACACACATTATATGTTCGGTAATCGATTACCCGGATATTCTAACAAACGCTGCTTTCTTTGAAAACAGCGGATTTGACGTGACATATCTTCAAGCTGATAATGAAGGTTTTATTGATCTTGTTCAACTCAAGAACTCTATCCGTGAAGATACAATATTATTCATGACAACATTAGGAAATCATACCGTCGGCACAATTCAGCCAATAAAAGAGATCAGAGAAATATTGGATAGTGCAAAACAAAAAATTGCAATACATGTTGATGCTTGTGAAGCTTATGCACGTATTCCGATCGATGTGAATGAATTAGGAATAGACCTGATGTCCATAAGTGCCCACAAAATTCACGGACCGCAAGGTATCGGAGCTTTGTTTCAACGAAAAGGAATTAAATTAGGACAGGTTCAGCATGGTGTGAACAGAATGGATAATCTGCAAACCGGCGGTATGAATATTGCAGCCATTGCAGGATTTGCAAAAGCTGTAGAACTTGCTTTTAATGATTT